>VBNY01000271.1 GCA_005877705.1 Gammaproteobacteria bacterium | reverse complement strand
TGCGGCGCAACGTGACCGCCGGGCGAGCATCCCTGCCGCGCAACAACTGCGCGAGCGGCTGCAAGAGGCGCTTGCCGGATTGCCGCTCCGCGCTGAACGCCTCGAGCCGTTCCTGCACGAAGTCGAGGCCGCACGCACGCAGCCTCTGCTCACCCGCGCAGACCTCGACGGCACCGCGCTCGCTGCCGGCTTCGACGCCTTGATGCTCACCGACGGAAAGCACTGCCATGCACTCTTGCCGCTACGCGCCGCAAGCTCCGGCGGTGCCACCCCGGTTGCCATCGATGTTGGGCGCGTCCGCCAGGCTGTCGCCGAGGCCGCCCCCGAACAGGCGCTGGTGCTCGATCTCAAGGGCGAAGCCGACCTGCTCTACTCGACCTACCTGTCAGAGGCGGTACGGCTCTCCTTGGCGGGCTTCGCCGCCATTGTCATCCTGTTGTCGATCGCTCTGCGCTCGCCTGCGCGGCTCGCGCGCGTAGTGCTGCCGCTGGCGCTGGCCGTGCTGGCGGTCGCCGGCGCTCTGGTGCTCGGCGGACGGCAACTGACCATTCTGCATGTCATCGGGATGCTGCTGATCGTTGCCGTGGGCTCGAACTACGCCCTGTTCTTCGACCGCCGCGCGGCGGCAACTCACGAAGGCTCTGTGCCGCTGACTCTCGCTTCGCTGCTGATCGCCAACGCAGCGACGGTGGTGAGCTTTGGTGTGCTGGCGTCCTCCGGCGTACCGGTGTTGGCCGCGTTGGGCTCGACGGTCGCACCGGGCACCCTGCTTGCGCTCGTCTTTTCCGCATTGCTCGCGCAGGATCTTCCGGCGCCTACGCGGGACGCGCCGCGCTGAGCAGGAGGATGACGACGAGCGTACGATATGGCGGTTCATTAAGTTAGCACCGCGAATGGATAGCCCATCGACCCACAAGCGCTGGAGACCGTCGCCGCTGATCAGCGCTTCAGTGGCGCTGCACCTCGGCGCCGCGTTCGCCACCGTCGCGCGCCCGCGACTGTGGCCGTGGACTCTGGGGGCACTCGTGGCCGATCACTTGCTGCTCACGGCGGCGGGGCTGTGGCCGAGAAGCAGGCTGCTCGGCCCCAACTGGGCCCACCTGCCGGCACCGGCGGCGGCTCGCGGAGCGGTTGCAATCACCATCGACGACGGCCCCGAGCCCGAAGTCACCGCGCGCGTGCTGTCACTGCTGGATGAGCATGGCGTCAAGGCGAGCTTCTTCTGCATCGGTGAGCGAATCCAGCGCTACGCCGAGCTCGCGCGCGAGATCGTGCACCGCGGTCACGTGATCGAGAATCACAGCCAAAGACATGTGCACCACTTCTCGCTCCTCGGACCCCGGGCTCTCAAAGACGAGATCGAGCGCGCGCAGCACATCATCGGCAGCACGACCGGCGAGTGCCCCCGATTCTTCCGCGCCCCCGCGGGCCTACGCAATCCATTTCTCGAGCCGGTGCTGGCGCGCCTCGATCTGCGTCTCACGAGCTGGACACGGCGGGGCTTCGATACCGTCAGTCGCAGCGCCGATGTGGTGTTCGGCCGGCTCACGCATCACCTCAAGGGAGGAGATATCCTGCTGCTGCACGACGGCCACGCGGCGCGCACGCACAGGGGCCTGCCCGTGATCCTCGAGGTCCTGCCCCGCCTTCTGGAAACCTTGGCAGCGGCCAAGCTCACACCGATCACGTTGCGCGCGGCGCTGGACTGGCAGTGAGCGCCGCTGCCCCCGTTGCACGCAGCCAGACCGACATGACCGCGCTCGTGCTCACGGCGTTCACGGCGACCAGCTGCATTGGCCGCGGCCGGCTCGAGATGCTGACCAAGCTGAAGGAGGAGCACACCGGACTCGCCCGGTGCGCGTTCGAGTCCCTCGATCTCGATACGCACGTCGGCGAGGTATCCGGCGTGGATGCCGTGCGACTGCCGGACGGACTGCGGGAATTCGCTTGCCGCAACAACCGTCTCGCCCTGTTGGGCCTCGGGCAGGACGGATTCACCGAGGCGGTCGCGCAGAGCGTGAGCCGCTGGGGACGCCGGCGCGTCGGGGTATTCCTCGGAACGAGCACCTCGGGGATTCTGGAGACGGAGCTCGCCTACCGCCACCGCGATCCGGTGAGCGGCGCGTTGCCCGACAGCTTTCAGTACCGCGGCACGCACAATTCGTTCTCTCTCGCGGCCTTCGTACGCCAGCTGCTGCAGCTGGAGGGACCGGCGGCCGTTGTGTGTTCCGCCTGCTCCTCGAGCGCCAAGGTGTTTGGCACCGCCCGGCGCATGATTGCAGCCGGCTTGATCGACGCGGCGCTCGTGGGAGGTGTCGACTCGCTCTGTCTGACCACTTTATATGGCTTTCATTCCCTGCAGCTGGTGTCGCGCACGCCGTGCCGGCCGTTCGATGTGGCACGCGACGGCATTTCGATCGGTGAGGCCGCGGCGTTCGCCTTGCTCGAGCCGCTCCCCGCAAGTCTCGATGCCGATGCGGTGATGCTGCTCGGTGTCGGCGAATCCAGTGACGCCTATCACATGTCTGCGCCGCACCCTGAAGGACGGGGCGCACGGGCGGCGATGCTGCAGGCGCTCGCCAGCGCGGACCTCGAGCCAACAGCCATCGATTACATCAACCTGCATGGGACGGGCACTCCGAGCAACGACAGCGCCGAAAGCCGTGCGGTCGCGGCCGTTCTCGGCGCCTCGGTCCCTGGGAGCTCGACGAAGGGCGCCACCGGACACACGTTGGGTGCCGCCGGAGCCCTGGAAGCGGTGATCTGTGCGCTCGCCATGCAACACGGCTTCATGCCCGGCGGCCTCAACACGACGCAGATCGACCCGGCGCTCGGCATTCGTTATCTGCGCGAGAATCGGCGCGGCCGCGTGGCGCGCGTGATGAGCAACTCCTTCGGATTTGGCGGCTCGAATTGCAGCCTCGTCTTCGGGCAGGCCGGCTGAGGACAATCCGTGAGGCAGCTGGCGCCATTGACTGCTTACCTGGACGGGATCGGCCTTCTCGGGCCGGGCATCGGCGACTGGCCCAGCGGCGCACTGGTGCTGACAGGCGGCACCCCGTATGTGCCGCAATCGACCGTGTTGCCGACTCCTGGCGCGTTGCCGGCCGCCGAGCGCCGACGCACCGGGAGCATCGTCAAACTCGCCCTGGCGGTTGGCTTTGAGGCAACATCGAGAGCGGGTGTCGATCCGGCCACGCTGCCCAGCGTGTTTTGCTCATCGGGCGCAGACGGCCAAAACTGCCACGAGATCTGCGAGGTGCTGGCATCCAGCGAGCGGCAACTGTCGCCCACGCGATTCCACAACTCGGTGCACAACGCGGCGGCGGGCTACTGGAGTATCGCCACCGGCGCAACACCGGCCTCGAGCGCGCTCTGTGCATTCGATGCGAGCTTCGCCGCGGGCCTGCTGGAAGCCCTGGTGCAGGTGGTGGTCGATCGAACAGCGGTGTTGCTCATCGCCTACGACGCGAGCTATCCCCAGCCGTTGCATGCGAAGCGGCCCATCGCGGATGCTTTCGCAGTGGCCCTGGTACTGGCTCCCGAGGCGCGGGCCGCATCATCCGCGCGACTCACTGCGACGTTCACCGATGCATCCACTGATCGCATCCCCGAGCCGCAGATCGAGGCCCTACGGTCCTCGATTCCGGCCGCACGCTGCCTGCCGCTGCTGCGCCGGCTCGCCCGCCGGGAGACGGGATGCGCGGTCATCGACTACCTCGACACCCAGCGGCTTGCTGTTGAGGTGGTGCCGTGCTAGTAGACCGTCACTGGATCGAGAATCACATCCCGCACCAGGGCGGCATGTGCCTCCTCGATGAAGTGCTCGCGTGGGATCAAGTCCGCATCCGGTGCCGCAGCGCGACTCATCGTGCCGCGAACAATCCGCTGCGGGCGCACGGCCGCCTGGGGGCCGCGTGCGGCATCGAGTATGCGGCCCAGGCTATGGCTGTGCATGGAGCGCTTATTGCTGTCAATGCGAGTGTCTCGCAGCGGTCCGCGGTGGCCGGATATCTCGCGAGCGTTCGCAACGTCGCCCTGCACGTTAATCGTCTCGATGACCTGGAGACGGACCTTGTGGCGAGCGCGGCGCGGGTCTCCGGGGACGATCGCATGGTGCTGTATGAGTTTTCAGTGTCGAGCGCTGACCGTGAGCTGCTGAGCGGCCGCGCCAGCATTGTGTTTGATACTGCACTGGGGGTTGTTCCGTGAAGCGAGCACTGGTCACAGGCGGGAGCGGCGGTATCGGTCAGGCGATCTGCAGTCGCCTCGCCCGTGACGGTCACTATGTGTATGTGCATGCCCATCGCGGTGTGGCGACATC
>VBNY01000270.1:18664-19473 GCA_005877705.1 Gammaproteobacteria bacterium | reverse complement strand
TTGCGATTCAACTTCCGGGACGACTATCGAGGCGCCTATCGCATCTTGCTCGGCGGGCTGATCCTCGGGATGGTGACTGTTGGCATTCTGATGCCCTGGTTCATCAGGGAACGTTATCGCTTCATCGTCACTCGGAGCCTGTTCGGCGCCACCGCCTTCGAGTGCAATCCGCGCGTCGGACGCTTCTATGGGACGGCTTTCGGCGCCGCCGGCCTGGCACTAGGCATCGGAATCTGCGCGGGGCTGTTGTTTGCGTTTATTGGGCGCTGGATTGCGCTCACAGTAGGTCTTGGACCCGCCGCGGCTCGTATGGTCCCGGCGCTCTCAGTGACGCTGACCTACTGCATCATTTTTCCTGTCGTGCTCGGGTACACCCAGGCTCGCAATCTCAACGAGGTCTTCGGCCACACCTCGCTCGGTCCTCACCGCTTGGTCTCGAATCTCAGCGCGGTCCGACTGACGGGCATCTACTTGACCAACCTCATCGGCGTGGTGCTTACACTCGGCCTGTTCATCCCGTGGGCCCAGATCCGCCTGGCGCGCTATCGATTGGCAGCGATGGAGGTCGAGGCGCAAGGGTCTCTCGAGGACTTCGTTGCTGGCGCTGCAGCCCCGGTACAGTCGGCGACGGGTGAGGAAATCAGCTCGCTGCTCGACGTCGATTTCGGGTTCTAAAGATGCGGCGCCGTTGATGCGCGCTCTGTTCTACGATGGCAGGACCTCGGGCGCTCGGCCGGCCATTCCTGCGATCACTTCCTCAGGCGGTGGCGCGCTGCTGACGATTCGAGCTGGTGAGACCGCCACAGCCG
>VBNY01000270.1:14027-18658 GCA_005877705.1 Gammaproteobacteria bacterium | reverse complement strand
CGCTCGAGGTGCTCGATAACCTCGAGTTCGACCGTGCTCTGGATGCGGCGGGGGCACGAACCGCCGAGGCGCCGATTCGCGGGCTCGAGAGTCGCTGGCGCTATGCGGTCTTGGCAATTCTCGCGACGCTGATCGGCACTGCGGCATTTTTAAAATACGGCGCGCCAGCGCTCGCGGCCCGCGCCCTCAGAGTCATCCCCCCGGGCGTCGATGCGGTAATCGGCGCCGACACCCTGCGGTTCCTGGACCGATCCACCTTCAAGCCCTCGAACCTCACGCCGGTCCGGCAAGCGCAGCTGCGGGAGCTCTTCGCGGAGGTCACCGCGGGTGCGTCTCCGGACAGCAAGCATTTCCGTCTCGAGTTGCGGCGCGGTCGCTCCATCGGAGCCAACGCGTTGGCGCTCCCCTCCGGCATCGTGGTGCTCACCGATGAGCTCGAGCACCTTGCCAAGAATGATGACGAGCTGCGTGGAGTCTTCGCCCACGAAGTCGGACACCTCGTCAACCGTCACGCCATGCGAATGTTGCTGCAAAGTTCGGCTACGGCCTTGCTCCTCGTTGGCATCTTGGGGGACGTGAGCGGGGTGTCATCCTTGGTTACCGCAGCGCCGACCGTGCTCGTGAATGCCGCTTATTCACGGGACTTCGAGCGCGAAGCCGACGGATTCGCTTTTCGCTGGATGTCCGAGCACGGCGTTGCGCCGGAACGGCTCGGCGATCTCCTCAAGCGGCTCGCGGCCGCGCAGGGCGGGGACCAGGGCGGTTATCTGGCGAGTCATCCCGATCTTGGCGAACGGATACGCGCCGCGCGCAGCCATGGCGAGACAGGAGCGCCAGTGGACCGCGACCGTTAGTGAGGAACAATAACGCCGCTGCCGCCCGTTTGTAACGCGATGTCGGTGTGTGAGCATTCGGCGCTGTTGCTCGTACTGGCGTTACAGGTCGTTGAGCCCTGAGTCCTGGCCGGTTCCGCCGCTGTGTTCATGTATTGATCGGACGTGTAGATGATAGTTGCCAGGCCGGTGGTCGGGCTCGCGGCGACACCAAAGTCATCGAGCAGATCGCGATTGGCGGGTGCCGTGCAAGCAACACCTCCTTCGCACACACCGCCATAGTGAACGATGCCTGAGGCCTGCACCGTGAGATTCTGCGCGAAATAGACGTACCATGCCGCGGACAGCGGATAGTTGTCAGGAACAGTCACACCGTCATAGAAAGAAGTTCCATACCACACCACGTCCAACGCGCCTGCCCTTCCCGCGGAGGCCCAGGGAAAGATCGCGGTGTTCGACGGTGCCTTGTTGATCTGGTACGGAGCAGACCAGGTCTGACCTAGATCGGTGGAGAAGCTGTAGAAGAGATTGTGATTGTCGCTGTAGAGAACGTAGACATTGTCGGCGCCGTCGACCGCAACGTTCACGAACTGATGTCCGTAGGCGACCGTTACGTCGGGATTGTTGTAGACGATATGATCGCTGAAGGTCGTGCCGCCATCGACGGACACGGCGATCCAGACTGCGTGCTGACTGCAGGTAAGGCACTGCAACTCACCGGCGTTGGCAATGGAGCTGAATACCTGGTAGATGACGTGATTGCCGGGATCGATGGCGAGGTTTCCAATCTGGTTCTGCAGCGCGGCGTTGAACAAATCGGCGGCGTCAAAGGCGCTGGCGTGCTGGGTGAAGGTCGTGCCGCCATCGAAGCTGCAGTCGACAACTATGTCGTCTGTCGCGGGTAGCGCGTGATAGGAGACGCAGACCTTGCTGGCGCCATCGGCCGCGATCCATTCCCTGTCGTCCGCGGGAACGCTGGCGCCCGCAGGATTGATCGACCAGGTCGCACCGCCGTCCTTGCTGGCGCTGACATAGACCTCCACCAAAGGTGGATGGCTCTGCAGACTGGCCACATAGATGTTGTAGAAGCCGGCTGCGTTCCTCTGGGACGCCACGGCAATGTCAGTGTCGCCACCTGCTGGCGAGACGCCCAGGCTAGCGACTGAAGCGCTGTTGGGCAGAGGAAGAGTGGTGAAATGAGCCCCTGCGTCAGTTGATTGCCAGGCGAACGTGCCGCCGCAAAGCCCACCGAGCACGCAGAACACGTTCTCCGATGAAGCGTAGAAATTGCCCGCGTGGTCGGCGCGAATCGAGGGTTCGCCCTCGGTATTGACGCAGGTGCCGGCCGTATTGGGGCACGAGGTTCCGACGCTGAACCCAAAGACAAAGGGATTGCCGCCCAGCTCGTAGTTGCTGAAGGTGGCAGGCGTGGGGGTCTGGGCGAAACCCGCCGGGATGAGGGCCACGGAGAGAACAGCCGCCAAGCCGCAGGACACGGTTGAGTTTCTCATCGGTCCTCTCCCCTGCGCTAACCGCGAGCTCTGCTGCAGCAATTGCCGTGCCCGAGCTCGAGGACTGCAACTCCCTCCACCATCCAGTCCGGGAACGGTCGCTCCCTGGCGCCTCGAGCGTGAGGCCTGCCGCTAGCGATGCGGGACGGAGGCCCCCGGCACGGCCCGGCGGAGCGCCGCCCGAGCAAGCAAGCGCGTGGAATCGAGCGTCGGCAGCGGGGAATTCGAGTCGTTCATGATCAACGGGATCTCGGTGCAGCCGAGCACCACGGCGTCACAGCCCTCATCCTTCAGCCGTTGCATGACCCGCTGGAAGTAGCTGACTGCCTGGGGCTTGAAGACTCCGTACACCAGCTCATCCATGATGATGCGATTGGTCTCCTCGCGTTCCGCGCTGTTCGGGCGCAGGAACTGCAGCCCGCGCGCGCTGAGCTTCTCGGGGTAGATCTCGCTGTCGACGAGCCAGCGAGTTCCGGTCAGCCCAAGGCGCTGGAAGCCGCGCTCGGCGGCGTGCGCGGCGACGACTTCAGCGATGTGCAGCCAAGGCCGCGGCGAGCGCGGTTCAACGTAGGGCAGCGCCCGGTGCATGGTGTTGTCGGGGCAGATCAGGAAATCGGCGCCGATCTTGGCGAGCTTGTCCGCGGAGCCGAGCATCAGCTCGGCCACAGCCTGCCAGTCGCCGCGGTAGATGCAATTCATGTACTCGGCCAGCGAGTGCGTGTGCATCGACACCTCGGGATGGGCGTGCGCGCCGAGAAGCTGCGCGCCCTCCACGCACACGGTCTTATAACAAAGAGCCGCGCCTTCCGCTGAGCAGGCAACGATACCGATGTGGTGGGGCATGGTCTGACTTCCAACCGAGGTCAAACTGACATCGCGTTGCGATAGTTTCCGGGCGTCATGGAAGTCATACGCCGGAAGATAGTAGTGAAGTGACTCTGGTCGGTAAAGCCCACTCGCGCGGCAACTTCCGTAATCGTGAGCTCCGATCGGCAAAGCAGCGCCTTGGCGCGCTCGATTCGCAGGCGCACCGTATACTGATGCGGTGTGAGACCGGTCGCGCGCTTGAACTGCCGGTGAAAGTGAAATGGGCTCACGCCGGCGGCGAATGCGACCTGCTCGAGGCGGATCGCCCTGCCGATGTGTACCTCGATGTACGCCATGGCCTTGCGGTCATCGCTGTCCATCACCGGCTCCAGCCATTCCGGACGGAGCCACACAGGTAGCTTCGCTCCCCCGGCAAGCGTGGCAGCGTCCACGTCGAGCGCCTCTACGCGCGGACTGGTCTCGATACCCATCTGCGCCAAGGTGAGGCCCGCGCCTGTGCCCGCGCGCACGACGCGCCCGTGTCGATCGAACAAGATCACCCGATTGGATGCGCTCTGCGAGAGACGGCCGAGCCCGTATTCCAGCAGGCGCTCACGCCGCTGCAGCTCGCGGGAATTCAGTGCTGCCTCCAAGTGTCCGCTCGTCGCCACGGCCAAGGCCAACAGATGGCGATTGAATGCGCCGCTGAGCCCGGCGACGCTGACCGCGCCGCGCACCGTGTCGTCCGTCGGATCGCGAATGACCGCGGCGGCGCACGTCCATGATTTGACGCTGTCACAGTAATGCTCCGAGCCATGGATGTGCACCGGGACGGCGGTCCGGAGCGCCGTTCCAATGGAATTGGTTCCGCGCGCGAGTTCCGTCCACTCAGCGCCCGGCCGCACCCCGGTCTCGGCCGCGGCCTCGAGACCGGATCCGGCCTCTTCGGTGCTCAACACAACGCCCGCCGCATTCGCGAGCACCATGATTGTCCCCGACTCGCGCAGAAAATCACGCGCTCGCGCCATGACCCCCGTGCCCACGTCCAACAGCTCACGCTCATGTGGGTGCAGCCCCCTGGAGTCAGCCTTCGACTGCGTGATCCGAGCACAACCGGGATCGACACCCGCGCGATAACAGCGCAACCATGACTCGTGCACGAGCGGGCGAACCGCATTCGCCGCCAACTCGCCACTGCGGACGAGACGGTGCCAAGCGCGGCCGACACGGTTCTGCTGATTGAGATCGGGAAGCTCTGTAGGCATGCCGGTTAAGCAAAGCACAGCCCGCGGCGGCGACGACGCAACCCATCCTTTCGCAAGAGCGGTGTCGTGGTATGCGGCGCACCGTCCGATGAACAGCGTTCAAGCGCGTCCGCCGTCTTGCAGGATCGTGCTCTCTATTGCGCATTCTTGCGCCGCGTTGGACCCGGTTACATCTGTAACCTCGCCCGGCAGATGCACCAGCTGAACTGTGATAT
>VBNY01000270.1:0-14004 GCA_005877705.1 Gammaproteobacteria bacterium | reverse complement strand
CGATGACCCTGTGCCGAGGGGACAGCTAGTTGAGGGTCTGACCGGCGGGGCCTTCGAGGCCTCAGCCGCCGAACTCACGGAGGGAGCGATATTCCAACAAGGTGCCGCACCACCCGACCTCATCGTGCTCTATATCGCGGTGGCGCGCGCCTCGCATTCCGTGAGATCGCTTGTCAGGCTATCGGCCACGCCTGATGCGCCGTTCGTCGTTGTCTCGGTCATCGACGATGAGGAAATCGAGCGCCAGGCTATCGCAATGGGCGCTCTTGCCTACCTCGTGAGGCCCGTGGACGCACGTCAGTGCATTCCGATGATCAATACGGCGATCGCGCGTGCGGACGACTTACGCCGTCTACGTGAGAGCGAGTCGAATCTGGCCATCGCCCTGCAGGAGAGCCGCGCAGCCAGCGTCGCTGTTGGCGTGCTGATGGAGCGTCTGCGACTGGATCGCGATGGCGCCCTCAAGATCCTGCGCCAGCAGGCTCGCAACCGGCGCGAGCATATGAGAGAGATCGCGGAGGAGCTGCTGCAATCGATCGAGCATCTGAACACCTTTACATCGGCAACACCGCGCACGGGGTCTAAGAGCTGAAATCTGATCCGCGTCATTCCCCACGGCACCCACCCCTGATCCGAGGCGGCGCGGCAACAGTTCGCGGACACCGCCTAAAGCGGCTGACCGGCCATGTCCAGATGCAGCATCGTGCCCATGTACGGGTGTCTGCTGATGAACTCTTCGTTGAGCTCGACACCGAGTCCCGGCTCGGTCGGCGGCAGGATGTAGCCGTCCTCCCAACGGATGGGCTTGCGCAGGACCTCGGCGTGAAACCCCTGCCAGCGTTCGATGCCTTCCAGGATCAGAAAGTTGGGACTGCAGGTCGCGAGCTGGATGTTGGCCGCGCCGACCACCGGTCCGCAGTACAGGTGTGGGGCGATCTGCACGTGCTGCACCTCCGCCAGGGATGCGATCTTCTTCGCCTCCAGGATTCCCCCGACGCGGCCGAGATTCATCTGCAGAATGGCCGCCGCGCCGACGCGCAGCAGGCGCGCGAAGTCGTACTTGGTGGTCAGGCGCTCGCCGGCCGCGACCGGGATGCGGGTGCTGCGGGCAACTTTGGCCATCTCCTCGGGAGCATCCGGCGGCACGGGCTCCTCGAACCAGAGCGGGTCATACGGCTCCAGACGCCGCGCCAGGCGGATCGCACCCGCTGCGGTCATCTGACCGTGCGTGCCGAACAATAGATCCGCCTTGGAGCCGACCGCGGCGCGCAGCTGGCGCACGAAACGCTCGCACCGCTCGAGCGTCGCGAGCGAGGGCTGCCGGCCGTCGAACGCGGAATAAGGTCCGAACGGGTCGAACTTCAGCGCTGTAAAGCCTTCGGCGACATACTCGAGCGCACGCTCAGCGGCAAAATCGGCGTCCTGGTAAACGTCGGCGCGATCACCGGGCCGTGCATAGAGATAGGTGTAGGAGCGCAGCCGCTCGTGCACCCGCCCGCCCAGCAGCTTGTAGACCGGCTGGCCCGCCTCCTTGCCGATGATGTCCCAGCAGGCCATCTCCAGGGCACTGAGCACTCCCATCAGCGACAGATCCGGATGTTGCGTGAAGCCCGCCGAGTAGACCCGCCGCCACATCTTCTCGATGTCGTGCGGGTCCTCGCCGCACAGGTAGCGATCAAAGACATCCTCCAGCATCCGCGCCACCAGATCCGGATGGAACGGCACGCAGTACGCCTCACCTACCCCGTGCACATTGCCGTCCGTGATGAGCTTGACAAACACGAAGTACCGCCCGCCGTTGTGCGGCGGCGGGTTACCAACGACGAACGTCTCGATGTCCTGCAGCTTCATTGCGCAACGCTCCTGGAAAACTAAAGACGCCCTGATGGTCACTCTCGGGCAGCGGCCGGCCGGATCGAGCCGCGGGCTATGGTAATGTTTTTGCATGGCTGAGTACGACTACGTGATCGTCGGCGCGGGTTCCGCGGGCTGTGTGCTCGCCAACCGCCTCACGGCAGCCGGCCGGCACCGCGTGTTGCTGTTGGAAGCGGGCGGCTCCGACCGCAGCCCGTGGATCCAGGTGCCCATCGGTTATGGCCGGACTTTCGCGCACCCGCGCTACAACTGGATGTACGAGGCGGAACCCGATCCGACACTGGCGAATCGCCGCGCCTACTGGCCACGCGGCAAAGTGCTCGGCGGCTCCAGTGCGATCAACGCGATGGTGTACGTGCGGGGTCAGCCCGCAGACTTCGACGACTGGCGCGCCGCCGGCAATCCCGGCTGGGCATGGAGCGAGGTGCTTCCCTACTTCAAGAAGCTCGAAGACCATGTGTGGGGAGCCGACGAGTTCCACGGTGCGGGGGGTCCCGTGCACGTGGCCGACGTCTCCGCGCAAGTACACCCTCTGTGCGAAACCTTCATCACGACCTGTGGCAACCTGCGCATACGCCGCACACGCGATTTCAATGGAGCGGACTTCGAAGCTGCCGGCCTGTGGCAGCTGACCGTCAGGAACGGCATCCGTGTGTCGGCTGCGAGCGCGTATCTGAGGCCGGCCCTGCGGCGGCACAACCTGGAGGTGCAGACGCATGCTCACGCCACACGCGTGCTCTTCGAGGCCGGCACCGCGTCACGGCGCGCTCAGAGGTGATCCTGTCGGCAGGCGCGGTCAATTCACCGCAGCTTCTCGAGCTATCGGGCATAGGCGATCCGCAGTTGCTGCGCAGCCTGGATCTTGCGGTTCTTTCCAGTGCACCGGCCGTCGGGCAAGGGTTACAGGATCACCTCGCCGTGTCCTACTTCTACAAGTCCAGGGTGCCGACGTTGAACGATGAGCTGCTCCCACTGATCGGCAAGCTCAGGGCGGCACTCAGGTACGCGCTGACCAGAACCGGCCCGCTGGCTATGAGCGTCAATCAGGCGGGCGCCTTCGTCCGCAGCCGCCCCGAGCTGTCGCGCCCGAACCTGCACCTCTATTTCAACCCGATCAGCTACACGACCACCGCAGGCCGGCGCAGGAGGCTGCTGAACCCAGACCCCTACTCCGCATTCCTGATGTCATTCAACAGCTGCAGGCCCACGAGCCGCGGCACGGTGCATGTCAAGTCCCGCGATCCTCTGGATCCGCCTGCGATCGTCCCCAACGCCATGGCAACACCGCAGGACGTACAGGAGGTCTACGAAGGCGCGCGCCTGCTGCGCAGAATTGCCGCCGCCCACCCGTTGGCCGATGTGATCGAGTCGGAACTGCAGCCGGGCGCGCCGATTCAGTCGGACAGCGAGGTGCTGGCAGATTTTCGCCAGCGCGCGGGATCCGTCTTCCACGCCTGCGGCACCTGCGCCATGGGCGCAGATCCCCGCCGAGCGGTCGTCGACCATCGCCTCAGAGTGCACGGCCTGGCGGGCCTGCGTGTCGTGGATGCCTCGATCTTCCCCGCGGTGACCTCAGGCAACACCAACACACCGACAACCATGGTCGCCGAAAAGGCGGCTGACCTGATCTTGCAGGAAGGCTAGGCGCCCACTGCGCCGTCAGAGCTTGGCGCGGTACACGGTCTGAATCCGCCTGATCCGCTTGTTCGTGCCGAAGAAGGCGTGCCGCGACATGTCGGCCGAGTACTTGCTCGCCGCGGGATGACGGCCGAGGCTCTCGGCGAGTGCGCGAATATGGTGCGGACCGGCTCCGCAGCAGATCCCCAGATAGTGGATGCCGAGTGCGTAGGCCTCGCGCCCGAACTCGTGTATCTCCGCCCGCGTACACACGAAAGGATCGAGTCCAACCGGGAACGCACGCGCATTGCCACAGCAAGGATCGGTCAGCGACATGAAGGACGGCTGTTTCGGGGTCGTGCGATAAGGCACGGGCAGCGCGGCGACGTGACACTTCACCGCCTTTCGGATCCTTTTCAGGAGGGGCATCATGGTCTGCGGCCCCCGATGGCAGTTGAGGCCGACCACCGCGGCGCCGGCGGCCTCCAGGCGCTTGCAGGCGTCGGCGGGTGTCCAGCCTTCCCGCACCTTCTCTTCGCGATGCACCGCGAAAGTGACGACCGCCGGCACCTTGGAATACTTCGTGATCGCTTCCAGCGCCAGCAGCGCCTCCCCGCCCCAGGAGAAGGTCTCGGCCACGATGTAATCGACGCCGGCCTCGGCAGCCCAGCCGACCTGCTCGGCGAAGATCCGCTCGACCTCCTGGAGCGCCTTGCGGTCACTCGGATCGTAGATGTTGGTGTTGCAGATGTCGCCCGCCAACAGCGTGCCGGTCTTGCGCGCCACGGTCTTGGCAATCTTGAGCGCCGCCCGGTTCATCGGCACGAGATCCTTCTCGCGGCCGATCACCCGCAGCTTCTCGCGATGCACGTAATAGGTCAGGGCCTGCGTGACGTCGGATCCCGCATGTACGAAATCCATGTGCAGCTGCTCGACCACTTCCGGGTGTTCCAATATCACCTCCGGCACGAACGCTCCGGCCTGCAGATAGCCGCGGCGCTCGAGCTCGAACACGTAGCCTTCCGCGCAGAGCACCGCACCCCTGCCAAGACGCGCCAACAGATCCTGCTTGCCGCGTGCGCGCGAGGCGCCGCGGGCTACCGCGCCGCGCCTGGCGGCCGCCGGGGTCGTTACAGTCGATGTCATCATGGTCTCCGAAAGAAGTCTTGTGCGGGTGTTGGTGTTGCAGTCGTCGCTCCAACGAGCGAAATGGGCGTCACGCACGCATGCGGCTTCCCTGCGGGTCCACCGCGGGCGCCGCGAGGCGCCGGGCGGCGCGCCGCACACCGATGATCTCGATTTCGAAGCCGCTGTCGGCGCTCGCCAGGGCCGCCGGAATATACCCGAGCGCAAGAGAGGTCCGGGCCGTGAAACCGTAGCCGCCTGAAGTCACCCAGCCGACGACCTTGCCCGCGTGCCAGATCGGCTCATCGCCGATGGCATCCGCATCGGCGGCTTCGACCGCAAAGGCGCTGAGGCGCAGCGCTCCGCCGCTCGGCTGCTGCGCGAGCACCGCAGCCCTGCCGATGAAGTCGGCCTTCTTCAGGTCCACGAATCGCGCCAGTCCCGCCTCGTGGGGACCATAGATCGGGCGGAACTCGCGCGCCCAGGTGCCGAAACCCTTCTCCAGACGCAGACTGTGCAGGGCGCGGCCGCCGAATAATTTCAGGCCATGCCCGCGCCCGGCGCCCAGCAGCAACTCGTAGAGCGCGCGCTGGTACTCGCTCGTGACCCAGATCTCGTAGCCGAGCTCGCCGGTGAACGACAGCCGGCCGACGAGGGCCGGCGCCATGCCGACGTTCATTTTCCTGAATGACGCGAACGGAAACGCGCCCGTCGACAGGTCGTCATCCACCAGGCTCTGCAACAACACCCGCGAGTTGGGACCCGCGACCGACAGGCCCACATATTCCATCGCGCAGGGGCGCACGGTGACCCCGGATGCCGGCAGATGCCGGCCGAACCACCGCATGTAGTAGTTCTCGGCGGCGTACGTGCCGATCAGGAATACGCGCTGCTCCGAAACGCGGCACATGGTGAAATCACCAATGAGCTTGCCGCGCTCATTGAGCATCGGTGTGAGCGCGATGCGGCCGACGGCCGGCACCCGGTTCGCCATCATGCGCGACAGCCACTCCACCGCGCCCGGGCCCGTGACCTCGAACTTGCCGTAGTTGGAGATTTCAAGCAGCCCGACGGACTCGCGCACGGCCCGGCATTCGGCGCCCACCGACTCGTGCGCGTTCGAACGCCGGAACGAGATGGTCTCCTTCGGCTGCATGCCTCGCGGGGCGAACCACAGGGGATGCTCCAGACCGCAATAATCGCCGAACACCGCATTCTCGGCCTTCAGGCGCTCGTAGATTGGCGTCGTGCGCAGCGGCCGCGCGGCCTCGAGCTCCTCGTTCGGGAAACGGATGCGGAAGCGGCGCGAGTAGTTCTCACGCACCTTGGCGTTCGTGTAGGCACGCGTCGCCCAGTCTCCATAGCGCGCAACGTCCATGCCCCATACATCGGCGCCCGGATCGCCGTCGACCATCCACTGCGCGAGCGTCAGGCCGACGCCACCGCCCTGGCTGAAGCCTGCCATCACGCCGCAGGCCACCCAGAAGTTGGTCAGGCCCTTCACCGGCCCGACCAGGGGATTGCCGTCCGGGGCAAATGTGAAGGGACCGTTGACGACCTTGCGGATACCAACCCGGCCGAGTGCCGGAAAGTGCTGGAATCCGACCTCCAGGCTCGGCGCGATGCGCTCCAGATCGTTCGGCAGCAGATCTTGTCCGAAGTCCCAGGGCGTCACGCGCTCGGACCAGGGCATTCCCGCCCGCTCATAGGTGCCCATGAGCATGCCGCCGCGCTCCTGGCGCATGTAGATCTCGCCTTCGAAGTCGATGCAGTGCAGCTGCTCCTTCTGTCCGGCGAGCTCCGGCATGTCCTCGGTGACGAGGTACTGATGTTCCATCGCCAGAACGGGCAGCTCGAGCCCGACCATGCGTCCGACTTCGCGTGCCCACAGCCCCGCCGCGTTGACAACATGCTCGGCATGAACGTTGCCATGATCGGTGATCACGTCCCAGGAGCCATCGGGACGCGGCTTGAGGTCGGTGACACGCGTGTGCCGGGCGATCTCAGCCCCGCCGATCTGAGCCGCCTTCGCGTAGGCATGGGTAACGCCGTAGGGGTCGACATGGCCTTCGATCGGGTCGTACATCGCGCCCGTGAAATGCCGCGGATCCATCAGTGGAAAGCGCTTTACCGCCTCCTCGACCGAGATGATCTCCAGGTCCATCCCTAAATAGCGGCCGCGCGCCTCGGCCAATTTCAGCCATTCGAGCCGCTCGGGCGTGCCCGCGAGCATGATGCCGCCCGTCAGGTGCATGCCGCAGGACTGACCGGAGAGCCGCTCCAGCTCCCTGTACAGGCCGATCGTGTATTGCTGCAGCTTGGCGACGTTCGGATCGCCGTTGAGCGTATGCATGCCACCGGCCGCGTGCCAAGTCGAGCCTGACGTCAGCTCGGCGCGCTCGATCAACAGGAGATCCCGCCAACCTGCCTTCGTGAGGTGGTAGAGCACGCTCACGCCAACGACGCCGCCACCGATCACAGCTGGGTATTCCAATGCGCAACCGTGAATGCCTGCGGCAGCAGCAGGCCGCCACCGGCAACGGCGGACTACTGCTGCAGGCACGGGCAAGCCGCTACACGCACCGCTCTCGGGGGCGGCTGCGCGCAGGACCAACCGGGGGGTGCGATCAGGAGCGGCGCGGCCCGCCGCGGTGGCCGCCGCCGCCGCCGGAGCGCTCCCGATCCTGGGCTTCGTTGACTTTGAGGGGGCGGCCGCCGAAATCGGTGCCGTTCAGCGCCTGCATGGCGCGCGCGGCATCGGCGTTCGACATTTCCACGAAACCGAAGCCGCGTGGACGACCCGTATCACGATCCGTGATCAGAGTAACTTTCTCGACGACTCCGTGAGCCGCGAACAGGGTGCGCACGGAGTCTTCGGTCGCCGTGAAGGGAAGATTTCCAACGTATAGTTTGGTCACTGCAGATTACCCACGAGAGAGAACATACAGGCAGGAAAGGCCTGCCTCCTGGCTCGCCAGCTTTGCGAGGATGGCAGACATAGGCCGCAACGAGCCGCAATGGTGCAATCGGGCCAAGGCAGACAAGCCGATAGGTCACGAGCGGCGGCTAGGGTACCGCAGTTCGGCGAATCACGCCGCAGTTTCACAACCGGTGGAAGGCCGCTCCGGGCGCGCGGGCCGCGCCCCGACAGGGCTGCCGCGAGGTGGAGCACGAAATCTACCTCCACACGGCGGCGCAGCCTTCGCCGTAGCCTTGAGGTGGGCCCGGAAGTTGCGCCTTCAGCCCTGCCATGCAGACTCTCTGTGCGCACCTCATCGCCGAGCATTTCCGTACCGGCACCGAGCAGGCCTCCCCGATACCGATCAGCGCGGGGACCTCTTGATGCTGCGTGCGCTATACAGGTCGGCGTCGCTACGGGCCGCCGCGGCACTCGGGCTGAGCGGAGTTGCCTTCGCCCTCGGCAACCTCATCCTGGCGAGAGTGCTGCCCTCGCAGGAATACGGGCTGGTATCGCTCTTCATCGGCGTTGTGGCGGTCTGCGGCGTGACGGCTCCGCTGGGCTTGGATGTCGTGGTCGGTCGCAGAGGTTTGCGGCTCGACCCGCGGTGGCGTCGCGCAGCGCTCGCAGCTTCCACGGCGGTGGGACTGGCCACAGCGGCGCTCGCCGCAGTCGCGTACCGCTTGGAGATCTTCCTGCTCGCTTGCCTTCTGATCACGACAATCGCCGCGGGACTCACGCAGTCGGGCACCGCGTACTTTCAAGGCCAGCATCGCTTGGGGCTCGCGGTGTGGATCAGTCAGCTCTCCAATTGGCAGCTGGTTCCCGTGGCGCTGATCACCGCGCTGTTTCGACACGTGACGGCGGCCGCGCCCTGTGTTTTGATCACGGGCGCCGGGGTAATTGCAGCGTCCGCGGTGTGGCTGCATATCGTCAGGCGGGAAGCGGCAGCGGCGCCGCAGCCGGACCCGGGTGCGCTGTTTAGTGAAGCGCTGTCGCTGGTGATGATCCAGGCATCGAGCGCAGCCTTCCTGCAACTCGAGCCTCGTAGGCTCTCCGTTCCGCATGCTTCAGGGCGGCGTCCAACTCACGCTCATACCCGCGCTGCGGGTAGCCGGCAGCGCGGGTGAACGACTGCGGCTCGTGCGCCACGAAGCTCTGCTCCTGACGCTCGTCATGGCCGGCGGGTCTGTGGCCGTGTGGCTTCTGGCGCCTTCCATAGCTCACTGGTTTCTCTCCGATCGCTACCATCTCAGCGCGGCCCTGATGACGGCGGCGATCGTGTCGGGGATCCTCAAGGTAGTCAGCGCGTTCACGCTGGCGATGGTGGTTGCCGTTGCGCAGGAGGGCGACTTGCGTGTGCTGAGCGTGATCTCTTGGGCATCGGCCGGCCTCAGCATCATTGCCGCTTTTGTCGCCGCTCAGTGGGGTCTCGTCGGCGTGTTGTACGGCATTGCGGTCGGCTGGCTCATGCGCGGTGTGCTCGCAGCCTGGCTGGCCATCCCCCATCTGCGCCAAGGCGCCAATGCCGCGCCGGTGAGCGCGCCAACAGGCGACACTCTGGCGAGCCACGAGCAAGCGAGGCTCTAGCGAAGGCCCGCCGCCGGCGGCGGTCACGCCGCCACCCGAAACATCTCCAGGTCTGCCTCGGCCTCCTCGATCTGCGCGCCGATCTCCCGCCGGCTCCAGCGCAACTCACGCATCATCACGCCAGCGCACGCGCTCAGCGCGGATCGATCCAGCGCGGCGCTCAGATAGAGCGGCGTTCTGCGCCGGATGACATCGCTGAGGCGCATCGCCATTTCGGCCCGCGCGGCCTGGAGAACCTGCCCCATCACGACCGGCAGATCCGGAACGACCCGCGCTGTCAGCGTCGCATCTTCACGCATGAGCGCCAGCACCGAATCTCTCGCGGGGCCATACGATTCTTCGAGTTGAATCAATACCCGGGGGTCTAGGTCCGGGCGTTCCCAAGCGTCATGGCCCGCCGCAGGAGCTGGAGCGATGGAGGGGATGCCGCGCACAGTCGGCGAGCGCGTCGACTTGGAAAGCTGCTTGCAGACGAGTCCAACCGCCCGCTCGGCGGCTGCTCGAGCCGTCGTCCACTTCACGCCGACGATCGACAGCAATCCGCTCACGCCCTCAGCGCTGTGATCGATTACTCGCGAGGCTCTCTGCAAGGCCACTTCCGGGCCGACGTTGTCCGCCTCCTCCGGCAGCAGCCCGGCGAAGACCCCTACTACATCGGTGCCCGCCAGCCGGTGCTCTCCCAGAAAACCATTGAGGTCGGCGAGAAACTCGAGCACCTCTTCGCGGCTGATCCTCACCGAGCGAACCGAGTGATCGCAGCGCAGATGCCGCGTGCCCACGAGCGAATAGCCGTTCCACGGGACAATGAAGTAGGTCTGCGGGCGCCCGCTGGGTGTAATGCTTCGCCTTCGCGCCGGCACTGAGAGGCCCAGAGCATCGCGAAACAGCAGCGACCGGGTCAGCAGATTGAAAGCCTTCGAGGCGTGGAACATCGGGGCGCGCGGCGGCCGCGAAAGCTCTCGCAGCCATTCATCCACCCAGGGTCCGGCGGCGTTGATGACGAACCGCGCACGCAACTCGAGCTCCCGACCCGTCAGCTCATCGCGAACGCCCAGGCCACAGACCCGTCCGTCGTCGACCACCAACCGGACCGCGCGCACGTAGTTGGCCGCGTGCGCTCCGGCCGCGACGGCCGCCGCCACCACCGCGATCTGCAGCCGTTCGGTGTTGAGGCAGATGGCGTCGTACCACGCCGCGGCGCCATTGCTGCCCGTCAACGGCACGCCGGCAAAGGAGGATTGAAGCTGTGCCCTGCTCCATACCGAACCGCGCGGCAGCCACCGGTCCGGCCGCACGCCGCGATTGCGATCCAACCCGACCAGGTCGTTGATCCAGAGTGCCGCCCGCATGAACGTTGGACCCCTGACGGCATGACCGGTGGTCGGCAGTACAAACCGCATCGGCGACGCGCAATGGGGCGCCAGCCTGAGCCATTGCCGCCGTTCGCGAATCGACTCGCGCATGCGTGCGACATCAAGACGCTGCAGATGTCTCAGGCCGCCGTGCAACGTGCGCAGGCTGTTGCTCGATGTCGCATGGCCAAAGTCGCGCGCCTCGATCAATGCGACTTTGAGACCGCGCAGCGCCGCCTCCCACGCGGCACACGCGCCATGGATGCCGCCACCCACTACTATGGCGTCGTAGCGCTCGGCAGTAAGTCGGGCGAGGTCACGCCGCATGAGCGCACGCTCCCATCAAGCGAAGTGCCGCTTGCGCAGTTGCATGCCAATCTGGTTGCGCACGAACCGCGGCGACGACTCGAGCGTGGCGAAGCGTTCGAGCGCTGTCCCCTGCTGCAGCGCATGCAGCAGGCTCGCCGCCGGCCGAGCGGCCTCGAGATCGAGCGTCAGGCGAAAACCCATGCGACCTACCTTCTGTACATCGTGGGGAAATGGCAGCGGGTCGGTTCCCGGCAGGTCGCGGACGCCTAAGCGGGCGGCGTGCGCGAACTCGGCCGGGTAGCGCCAGAAGCCGGGCCGGCCGCCTGCATCACCGAGAAATAAAGTTGGTTTGCGGAATTCCCGCAACAACTCGCGCAGCAGGCGCCCGCGGCCGAAAAACCACTTGCCGGGTCCCCACGGAATCACCCGCGGCACGCCCAGGGCGTCGGTTTCGCCGAGCACGTCGCGTATCGGAGCGCCGTCCCGAAAGCGGCGCGTGGTTCCGATAACGAGCACTTCGAGGCCTTCGCGGCACGCGATCTGTCGGCCGCCGATGATGAATAATTGGCGTTGGTCGTCGCGGGCGAGGACGCTGACGTCTTCACTCGTCGGCGCTACCCGCCAGCGCCTCAACGGCCAACGCCGAGGCGAGTCGTGCTTGAGCGCCAGCGCGCGCAGCCCGCTGAAATAGTCGTCCTGAGCGCGTTCTGTCATCAACAGAAACAGCGCTTGATTGGCCCCTGCGTGCTCGCCTGCCCCGCAACGCGACAGATTGGCGTAAGCGTTGTCCAGAAGCTCATCCGGGGCATAGCACGCGTGGATGTGCACGTGAGCGTCGGCGACCGCAGTGACAATGCTCATGCCTGGCGTGGTTTCGGGATCTGCTACCGAAGCTCCCGGTGAGCGCAAGTTTCGATCCTGTGCGACCCACGCGAACCGCGGCCTTGAAGTCGGCCACAGCCAAGACCTGCAAAGCCTCGACGCTGGAGGCATTTATGGACGTTAAACTCATTGAGCGGCCGCCAACCACCGTGGCCTATCTTCGCCATCTGGGTCCGTATGGGCAGCCCGTGTTGCGGTTCTGGATGGAAACCGTGTTCCCGTGGCTCGTCACGAACGGGCTGCTCGATCAGCCGCGCTACGGCATCAGCCACGATGACCCGAAGATCACCGCGCCCGAGCAGTGCAGGTACGATGCCTGCGCGGAGATCGCGCCGCAGTTTGTGCCTTCCGGAAAGGCCCTCAAGACAACCATCCCCGGCGGCAGATACGCTGTGATGAGCTTCCAGGGCACCGTCAAAGACATAGAACAGGCCTGGACCGCCCTGTTGCAGGACTGGTTACCCTCGAGCGGCTTGCAGCTCGATGCCCGGCCTTGCTTCGAGCACTACCCGAGGGGCTCGAGCTATGACCCCCAGACCGGGGTGTTCAGTTGCGAAATCTGCATTCCGGTGATTCCGCTCTGAAGCCGGTTACGTGGAGGCATTGAGCTGCTGAACCGTCCGCTGCAACACCAGCAGAGGCATCGATCCACGGCGCAGCAAGTCGTGGAACGCCTTCAGATCAAATCGAGTGCCCATGCGGGCCTTGATGGCCTCGCGGGCGCGCAGCCATTCTGTATGTCCGATCTTGTACGCGCAGGCCTGTCCCGGCCAGACACAGTAGCGGTCGATTTCTCGCTGGGCCCTCGCGCGCGGCATCGCTGTCTGAGCGATCAGGTAGTCCGTGGCGCGCTCGCGCGTCCAGCGTTGGGCGTGCACACCCGTGTCGACAACCAAGCGCACCGCACGGAAAAGCATCGATTGCAAGTAGCCGATCCGGCCGAGCGGGTAGTCGTCGTACATGCCGAGCTCGTCAGCGAGCTGCTCGGCGTAAAGCGCCCAGCCCTCCGCGTACGCGGCGAAAAAGCCCGTCACCTGGCGCAACCGCGGAATGTCCTTCGATGCCAGCTGGATCCCGATCTGCCATTGGTGTCCCGGCAGCGCCTCGTGATAAGTCAGCGTGGGCAGAGAGAATTTCGGCCACTCATTGGTGTCTTTCAGGTTGATGTAAAACCGACCCGGCCGGGAGCCATCCAGAGATGGCGGCCGAGCGTACCCGTTCGGTGCGCCGTCCTGGATCTCCGGCGGCACCCGCACGATCTCGACTGGAGTAGCCGGCAGAGTGTTAAATGCCCGCGGCAGCCGTGCGCGGACGGCCTTCGTCTGCGCGTTGAGTGAGGTGAGCAGCTCGGTGCGGCCCGCATCGTCGTTCGCATAGAGCTGATCCGGCCGACGCGACAGCGCATCGAGGCGATCGGCCACGGCTCCGGAGGCGAGCCCTTGAGCACGGAGCAGCGCGTCAAGCTTGGCGGTGAGTTCGCCAACCTGATCGAGGCCGAGCCGATGAGCCTCGTCGGGTGTGCGGCGCGTGGTTGTCTGGAAAGCAAGCGCCCCCGTATAGAAGGCCGCGCCATCCGGCAGCTTCCACACTCCAGCATCGTGGCTCGATTTCGCGCGCAGCGCCACGACCGCAGCGCGCTGCCGATCGATTGCTGGATAGATCTTGTCTTTCACGATCGCCGCGGCCTGAGCGGCCCAGTCGCCTGAGATGGCGGCGCTCGTGGCGCGCTGCGCAAGCGATGTCGTCAGAGAATTCGCAGCCGGCGCCGATGCTCGCAGCTGCGTGAGCTGTGCTATCGCTGTATCCAACGCGAAATCGGGCGCGAGCACGCCGCGGGCAGCGTCGGCGCGCAAGGCGTCAGTGGAAGCCTCGAGGGCAATTGGGAACGCATCCAGGCGCGCCACATAGGCTTCGGCATCATCCGCCGTCCGGACCGGGTGTTGGGAGCTAAGGAAGTCCGGTACGCTTTGATAGGGTCCGGTCAACTGACTGATGACGTATGGCGAGTATGGGGCATAACTGGCGCTCGGCCCCTCGCCAAACGGGAATCGCTCGCCGCCCCTGACTACCGCTTCGAGCTGCCACGCGACGACGTCGAAGTCGATCTGGGCGTTTGGCGAGAGCTTCTGCCGATCGATGCGCTGCAAACGGCTGAGCTGGGTCTTGCTCAACGCAATCCAGCGGCCGCGGCCCGCCGCCGAGTAATCATTGAGCCTGGTGCGCTCGGCGGCCCGCGGGCCGCTGTCGAGGCCCCAGAAAGTAGCGAACTGCGGCCGATCATCGAGCGTCTCGTTG
>VBNY01000114.1 GCA_005877705.1 Gammaproteobacteria bacterium | reverse complement strand
TTGTGCTCCCCCTGGGTCCCGGGCTCGAAGCGGCCCACACCGCGCTCGATGCAGAACTCGATCCCCTGGTGGTAGCACGCCTCGAAGTGCAGGCTGTGATAATCGGCGGCCGCGCCCCAGTAACGACCGAACAGCGCCTCCCGGCACCAGAAGAAGATCGCGGCTGCAACCGGTTTGCCGGCGCACACGGCGAGCTTGACCATGAGCGCCTCGCCGAGCGTACGTGCCGCTTCGCTGAAGAACGCCCGCGTCAGATATGGCTCGTGGCCGTGGCGCAGAAACGTGTCGCGATGAAAGGCGTAACTCTGGTCGAGCACGCGTTCATCGAGCTCGCTGCCCAGGCGGGTTTCGAAGTGGATCCCTGCCTCGGCGACCCGCCGCCGCTCGCGGCGGGCTTTCTTGCGCTTGTGCGCCGTGAAGGTCTCGAGGTACGCATCGAAGCTCGGATAGCCGTGGTTCGTCCAGTGGAACTGGCAGTCACGCCGCATGAGCCAACCGTTGCGCTCGCAGGCCGCGCGCGCCGGCTCGTCCAGAAACAGTGCGTGGATCGAGGATATCCCGTGGCTGGCCGCATACGACTCCATGTCCCTGAGCAAACGGTTGGCCGTGGCGGCGCACTCGAGATCGCCTCGCACCAGCAGCCGGGGGCCGGTGGCGGGCGTGAACGGCACCGCCACTGAGAGCTTGGGGTAGTAGCGGCGGCCGACGCGCGCGTACGCCTGGGCCCAGGCGAAGTCGAACACGAACTCGCCGTACGAATGGGTCTTGACGAATGCCGGTGCCGCCGCTGCCAGGCCGGTCTCATCGGCGAGCGTGAAATAGCAGGGCTCCCACCCCGTGCCCGCGCCTACGCACTGCGTGTGCTCCAGGGCGGCGAAGAATTCGTGGCGCAGGAACGGGTTGCGGTCAGCGCCGAGCGCATTCCACTGCAGCGGATCGAGCTCATCGATACTCTTGTGGACGCGCGACTGCATTCAGCGAGACTGCTCCAGGTCCAGCATCTCGAGATAGCGATCGGCATCGAGCGCGGCCATGCAACCTGCTCCTGCCGAGGTGATCGCCTGGCGATACACGTGGTCGGCGACATCTCCGGCGGCAAATACACCCGGCACGCTCGTGGCCGTGGCATCCCCGGCCAGGCCGCTCCTGATAGTGATGTAGCCCTCGCGCATTGCGAGCTGCCCCGCGAAGATGCCGGTATTCGGCGTATGGCCGATGGCGACGAACAAGCCGGTGACCTCCAGAGGCAGGATTGCGGGGCTCTGCAGGGAGCGCAGCCGCACGCCGGTGACGGCGTGCTCGGTTCCCAACACTTCATCGACCGTATGGTTCCAGACCAGCGACATCTTGCCGGCGTCGACTTCGCGGAACAGCCGCTCCTGCAGGATCTTCTCCGCCCGCAGCCGGTCCCGCCGGTGCACCAGGGTGACGTGCGCGGCGATGTGCGAAAGGTAGAGCGCTTCCTCGACCGCCGTGTTGCCGCCACCGACCACCGCCACGCGCTGGCCGCGAAAGAAGAAGCCGTCGCAGGTGGCGCACGCGGACACCCCCCGTCCTCGATACCTCTCCTCGGAGGGCAAGCCGAGGTATTTGGCGCTCGCCCCGGTTGCGATGATGAGCGCATCGCAGGTGTAGTGGCCCGAATCGCCCGTGAGACGCAACGGGCGTGTGGAAAGATCGACAGATTGCACGTGGTCATTGACGATCTCGGTCGCGAATCGTTCGGCGTGCCGGCGCATCCGCTCCATGAGCGCAGGCCCCTGCAGACCCTCCACATCACCCGGCCAGTTGTCGACGTCCGTCGTGGTCATGAGCTGCCCGCCTTGTTCGACTCCCGTGATGAGCAGCGGTGAGCGGTTCGCGCGCGCGGCGTACACGGCGGCGCTATACCCCGCTGGTCCGGAGCCCAGAATGATCAGGCGGCTGTGCCGAGGTTGCCTCATGAGCCCAAGCATCTCTTTTGATTCGTGCGATCCATGGTAGCAAGTGTGGCAAGCTCGACGCCGTGCAGGAACCTACCGGACGAGAGAGCGCGGCCGGGCACTATAATGGCGGCTGACCGCCTTGTTTTGCCGGGTACTCGACTAGTAAAATCAGTACTCTACGTAATATTTGTAAGATGGAGCCTTAAGGATTGTCCGACACCCAGGCGCAGGCGCGCAGTTCCGTTCGCTTCACATCCGCTGTAGCTCGCGGCCTGCGTGAGAGCGCGATGATCGCGATCGGCGTGGTGGCGCTCGTACTGTTCGCGGCGCTCGCGACCTACAGCCCCGACGACCCGGGCTTCTCGTTCACGGGCAGCTCGACGGTCGTGCACAACCGCATCGGGCCCGTCGGCGCCTGGCTCGCCGACGTCCTCTTCTTTCTCTTCGGACGTCCCGCATTCCTCCTGCCGGTCGCGCTCGCCGCATCGTGCTGGGCGCTGCTGCGCCGAGGCCGCAGCGAGCCGGGCTCGCACATGAATACGACGGTGCGCATCGGCGGTTTCCTGCTGGTGCTGATCGCAAGCTGCGGCCTCACCACCTTGCACTGGCAGCCGGGCTTGCTCAGGCAGACAGCCGGCGGCGTCGTGGGCAGCTTGGTCGGCAAGGGGCTCGCCGCCGGCCTCGACTTTCTCGGCGCCACCTTGCTGCTGATCGCCGCCTGGATGGCGGGGGCGTCGCTCGCCTTCGGCATGTCCTGGTTCAGCGTGATGGACCGGGTTGGGGCTTGGGTGTGGGACGGGATCGGCTGGCTGCGCACCCGCGGGGCGAGCGCAAGGGATGCCGCCGAGGGGCGCGAGCGGCGCCAGGCGCGCCAGGAGGCGGTGAAGAGCGAGCAGAAGAAAGCCGCGCTGCGCGCTCCGCCGCGGATCGAGCCTCCCGCGCCGCTCTTTGAGAAGAGCGAGCGTGCGGAAAAAGAGCGCCAGGTGCCGTTGTTCGATCCGCCCAGGGCGAACGAGCTGCCGCCGCTCAAGCTGCTGGATGATCCGCCGCCGCGCGAGGCGCTGTATTCCGCCGAAGCGCTCGAGGCGCTCTCGAGGCTCGTGGAAATGAAGCTCAAGGATTTCGAGATCGACGCCGAGGTGGTCGCGGTGCAGCCGGGGCCGGTCGTCACCCGCTTCGAGCTGAGGCCGGCGCCGGGCGTGAAGGCGAGTCAGATCACGAGTCTGGCGAAGGACCTCGCCCGTGCGCTGTCGGTGCTGAGCGTACGGGTCGTCGAGGTGATCCCGGGCAAGAGCGTGATGGGCCTCGAGATCGCGAACGAGAAGCGCGAGATCGTCACTCTCGGGGAGATCCTTCGCTCCAAGGCCTACGACGAGATGCACTCGCCGCTCGCGCTGGCGCTCGGCAAGGACATCGGCGGCCAGCCGGTCGTCGCCGATCTCACGCGCATGCCGCACTTGCTGATCGCGGGCACCACCGGCTCGGGCAAGTCGGTCGGCTTGAACGCGATGGTGCTGTCGCTGCTGTACAAGTCGACGGCCGAGCACGTACGGCTCGTCATGATCGATCCGAAGATGCTGGAGCTGTCGGTGTACGAGGGCATCCCGCACCTGCTCGCACCGGTCGTGACGGACATGAAGCAGGCGGCCAATGCATTGCGCTGGAGCGTGGCCGAGATGGAGCGCCGTTTCCAGCTGATGGCTTGCCTCGGCGTGCGCAACATCGCGGGCTTCAACCGGCGGGTGAAAGACGCGCTCGATGCGGGCAAGCCGATCCGCGACCCGGTGATGACGCAGAAAGCCGCGGACGATCCGAGCATCGACCAGTCGCAGATTGTGGACTTGACGCCGCTGCCGTACATCGTCGTCGTGATCGATGAGCTCGCCGACCTCATGATGATCGTCGGCAAGAAGGTGGAGGAGCTGATCGCGCGGCTGGCGCAGAAAGCTCGCGCCTCCGGCATTCATCTGGTGCTCGCGACTCAACGGCCGTCGGTCGATGTGATCACGGGCCTCATCAAAGCCAACATTCCGTGCCGCATCGCCTTCCAGGTGTCGGCCAAGGTGGACTCCCGGACCATCCTCGACCAGATGGGCGCGGAAACGCTGCTCGGTCATGGGGACATGCTGTACCTGCCCG
>VBNY01000113.1 GCA_005877705.1 Gammaproteobacteria bacterium | reverse complement strand
TCGAGCAGAACGACGAGTGGCAGGTGCAACGCCGATATCTGCAGCTTGAAGGCTTACAGGCTCTCGCCGACAATCAACCCACTCGGTTATCCGCAGTGGTTAGCTGAGCACGAGTCCAACTGAACCAGAACTCACGACTCGTACACCACGTCCCGGGGCACGATCAATGGTGGTGCGTATTTGGCGGGTCGCCGACGGAAAGCAAATTGGGTACAGTCATCCCAACCAGTGCACTGCCAGGCCGATTGCAGGCGTCTGGCATGACAACTTGAGTGACTTTACGGAGGAGGAAAAGCACACAACCTTGGAGTTGGTGCGATCGTTTGTGCAACAGCAGATCGAAATGACGCTTCTGGACCTGAAGCTTCAGCCGCAACAGTAGGCAGGTCGCGCCGATTCGCGTCCGGCTTGCCTGACTACCGTAGATCTCTGCCGAGGCGGTCGGGGTGTCCGGTTCCGAGATATTTTCGTACACCGCCTGAATGTCTCGAAGTTGCCGATCAGCGCCCGCGTCGGCGGACGCCGATTGGCACCCTCAATTCCCCAAGTCTGTACCTGTGTGTGTTCGGCCATCTCCAGGTCAGGCCTAATCGGCTACGGGACATCGAAATAAACGATTTTCCTAGGCTGGGGCTGGGCGATCTGCTCAAGAAGTACGCAGCGACGTTGCGCAGTGCGTTGAGTAGCTCGACGCCGTTTGGATTGTGCTCTGCACAACTTGTTGCCATCGCATAATCCAGCGGCCGCGCTATAGTCAAAGCGACGTCAAGGTGCCCGCTGGGTGCACCTCAATATCCGTAAAGAGAGCGATGCTCCGGGAATGGCGCCGGGAGTTCACTCGCCTTTTGCGCGCACAGGGTGTCGCGGCTAAAGCAACCCCACGGGCGGCGCGCGGGAGGAAGAGACCGAGCAAGCTCAAGGCATATACCGACCCGCGAACGGATGACACATGGGTTTCTACCGTCGATTGAGGCTTGTGCCGTAGCCGACCCAACGCGGTCTGCTCTTGCATTTGCCTCAGGTCGCCCGGCCGACGCGAGAGATCGGACGGTCGCCTTCGTTCGACGCCGCGTCCTGTCGTGGACATTTCGCTGACGCTTCGACCGAATGAATTACACGTCCTGATCGAACTTTTGTGCTCCCGTTCGCCGTCTATCGGCATCCTGGTCGCTTGGTCTGGAGCGGCTGCCGGCCCGAGGAATAGAATCGGCTCCGGCTCGCGAATAACTCGACAAAAGGGGGAATCTCATGACTCTGAACCGCCGAGACTTCGTCGCGACCGTAGGTTTGTCGTTTTTGGGAGGCTCCGACTCGCACTCAGCGCCACCTAAAAAGGCTGTTCCGCCCAGCACCGAGAGTTACTCCGACTGGTCTGCCGTGCGTGCGCAGTTTGAACTGGCGCCGGACTGGCTGCATTTCTCCCAGTTCTACATTGTGTCGCATCCCCGCCCGGTTCGGGAGTCCATCGAACACTACCGGCGCATGCTTGATGCCAACCCCTTCACCACTGTCGAACACGGCATGGGTTTCGAGGCGTTCACTGCGCAGCAAGCACAAGAAGATACTCTTCCGTCACGGGTGCAACGCGCTGCGGCGGACTATATCGGCGGACACCCGGATGAGGTGGCGCTCACCGACAGCACGACGCAGGGACTGGCTCTCATTTACAACGGCCTGACGCTAAAGCCCGGCGACGAAATCCTGACCACGACCCATGACCACTACGTGCATCACGAGGCGATTCGTCTCGCCGCCGAGCGCAATGGCGTGAGCTGGCGCCGCATTCCGCTCTATGATGCGCCTGCGGCCGCCTCGGGCGAGCAGATGGTGGAACGGTTGCGCCACGCCATCGGCCCGCGCACGCGCGTCGTCGGGCTCACCTGGGTCCATTCGTCGACAGGGGTCAAGCTGCCTGTTCGCGCGCTGTCACGTGTGGTCACCGACGTAAACCGCACCCGTGAGGAGCACGACCGCGTGTTGCTCGTGCTCGATGGCGTTCACGGCTTCGGAAATCAGGAAGAAGCGGTCGCCGAGCTGGGCTGCGACTTTGTCGCCGCCGGGACTCACAAGTGGATCTTCGCGCCGCGGGGAACAGGGATCATCTGGGCGCCGGATAAAAACTGGGGTCTGCTGCGTCCGACGATCCCGAGTTTCTACAGTCCCGAGCCGTTTACAGCCTGGGAGGACGAGCGACCTCCGAAGATTCCGACCCGGGCGTCCTGGATCTCCCCGGGCGGTTTCAAGGCCTACGAGCACCAGTGGGCAATGGCCGACGCGTTCGAATTTCATCGCCGTATCGGACGGAAGCGCATCGCGGAGCGCATCGCGTCGCTGAATACGCTGTGTAAAGACGGACTCGCGCGAATTCCGAGGGTGAAACTGCTGACGCCGCGCGATTCCGCGCTGTCGGCTGGGATCATTTGCTTTGACGTCGCAGGGCAGACCCCGAACGAGACGGTCCGTAAACTACTCGAGCGCAAAGTCATCGCGTCAACGTCGCCCTATAAGGTTTCACACGCGCGGCTTGCGCCGAGTCTGGTCAACGACGAGCGTGAGGTCGAAGCTGCGCTGCATGCCTTGCGAGACATCGCGTAAGGGCCGCAAGGCTTGAAGATCGCGATCTGATGCGAGCAGGGTCGCTCGGCATCTAGGCTGAACTGGCGCACTGCGGCCGAACTCAGTCATGCCAACGTTGCTCAGCGCGTCTCAGGTCGTATCTTCACAGCCCAGGTTTTGCGGGGTAGGAATGGGGGTAAACTTTCGCCAGGGCTCTGAAAAACCACTGTTAACTCAGCGGCTTACCCGCCAATTCGATTCCAACCCGGGGAGCCATTACAATCAATAGCTTACATTACTTTCAGCATGTCATTTCGACATGCAGCACCGTAGCTCATTGATTCGCCGTTCAGGCAATTCGATTCCCAAACCCGGAATCGAATTGAAAATCAGAGATTCGCCGCGGCAGGATCGTGATCGGCAGCGCGCCAACTCCTTGACTTAGCGCGAAATCCCTCCGAGCGGGTGTTTTCCAGCAATGCCCTGCTGCGGGTAACTTTGCGGGTAACTCCACTCGGCCGCATCGAGTTACCCGCACACAGTGTTGGTTTCTCCGTTGTGAGCACTGACGACTAGCCGCTTGAAATATAGAGGTCGTACTTCTATATTTCAGCTATGATTCCACGCGCCGCCGAGTCCGGCCTGAAGAAGCTTGCTGGGCAATTTCCCGCGGTGCTCCTGCTCGGGCCGCGTCAATGCGGCAAGACTACATTGATGCGGCATTTCGTGGATGCCCGCTACTTCGATCTTGAAAGGCCCTCGGACCTGCAGGTATTTTCAGGTGACATCGAATACGCCCTGCAGAATCTCAAGGATCCGTTGATTCTGGATGAGGCCCAGACTCTGCCCGCCCTCTTCCCTGTGTTGCGCTCCGTGATCGACGATGGGCGCCGCAAGAATGGTCGGTTCTTTCTGCTAGGCTCGGTCAGCCCGGAACTCCTGAAGAGCATCTCCGAGAGCCTTGCAGGCCGGGTGGGCATCCTCGAACTGACGCCGTTCATCTACTCAGAAGTCGCCGGCCGCCGTGGCGTGAAGCTCGAAACTCTATGGTTGCGCGGCGGCTACCCGGACGCCTTTCTCGCTCGCGATTCAGAAAGCTGGCGCGCCTGGCACGAATCCTACCTGCGCACCTTCATCGAACGGGACATCGCGCGCCATCAGCTCAAACTATCCGCTGTCGAAGTGCGGCGGCTGCTCACGATGCTGGCGCATTCCCATGGCGGACTACTCAACTACTCCACACTCGGCCGCTCGCTGGGTTACAGCTATCACACCATCCAGAATATTCTCGATCTCTTCGTGGGATATTTCCTGGTGCGCCGGCTCCAACCCTATCACGCGAATGTGGAAAAGCGGCTCGTGAAAGCACCCAAAGTGTACCTGCGCGACAGCGGAATGGTGCATTACCTGCTGGGAATCGGCACGGCGGACCAATTGCTGACCTCCCCTGCGCGCGGCAACAGCTTCGAAGGCTTCATGATTCAGCAGATTGTCGCGCTCGAAGAGTTGCAGCGCTCGGGCAGCGGCTTTTATTTCTTTCGCACCCACTCCGGCGCCGAAATCGACCTTTTGATCGACCGCGGCCGCCAGCGCATCGGC
>VBNY01000112.1 GCA_005877705.1 Gammaproteobacteria bacterium | reverse complement strand
CATTCCATGCCCCGTGTCGCTCACCTCGAGGAGCGCGTACCTGCCGGGCGGAACGCTCGCGTCGGCGGCATTCTCGACAGTGGCGACCCGGACCGCAAGCCGGCCGCCGCTCCTGCGCATCGCCTGATAGGCATTGGTGCACAGGTTGGTGACCACTTGCTGCAATTGACCCGGATCACCCAGCACCGCGGCGTCCTCCTCCCCGATGGCGGTCTCGATCTCGATGTTGGCAGGCACGGTGGCGCGGATGAGCGCGAGAGCCTCCTCCACGACGGGGCGCAGCGAGAAGATCCGCGGTTGCTGCAGGTCCATTTCGCGGCTGAACGTGAGGATCCGCGTGACGAGACTGCGCGCGCGGTGCGCCGCAGCGACGATGCGCATCAGATCCTTCGCCAGCGGGCTCTCGCGTGGCAGCTCGGCGAGCGCCAACTGCGCGAACAGCAGAATCGGCGTCATGATGTTGTTGAACTCGTGCGCCACGCCACCGGCCAGCGTGCCGATGGTGACAATCCGCTCGCGGTGACGCAGGCGCCGCTCGAGCTCGCCGCGCTTCTGCTCGGAGACTTCGCGCTCGCGGATCTCGAGCTGCAGGCGGTCATTCGTCCCCACCAGCTCCTGGCGCATTCTCTCCAGATGGTCGTTCAGCTCGCGCACCTCGCGTATCGAGCTGTGCATCTGCAGTTGCATATGAAAGTCGCCGCCGGCGACCCGCTTCGCGGCATCCTGCAGCCGCACCATCGGCCGCGCGATCACCGCCGACAGCCAGATCGCCACCGCGATCGACAGGACCGTGAAAGCGGCCATTGCGGCGAGCACGCGCCGCTTGGCCGCGGCGATCCGCCCAAGCGTCGGGCTCTCATCGAATCCCAATCGCAAGATGACCGAGCGATCGGCGCGCTTCACCGGATGCGAGATGTAGTAGACCTGATCGCCGTGGTCGCCGAAATAGAAGTCATCGCCCCGATAGCGGCTCGGCGGCACTATGGACAGCGGGCTGCGCAGCCTGCGCGAGCCGTCGACGACCTCCGCGTAGACGACCTGTCCGCTGAGCACGACCCCATCGAGCAGCGCCGTCGCGCGCTCGGGGAAGTTGGGGTCGGCAACCGCCTCCAACTCGTCCGCCACCATTCGGCTGTAAGCGCGCACCGAATTCACGAACAGCTCCGCATAGCCACCCTCGACGATGGCCGACACGCCCAGGTACAGAGGCGGCAGTAGAGCCGCGTAAATCACGACCACCACGCTCGTGAGGCGCACCCTCAGGCTGTCGATCACTCGTCCCATAGCACACGGATGACCCGGATCCTCGGGTCGTGAGCCACGTCGCGCAGCCACACGAAGCTGACGGCGTTGGGATCGGAATACAGCAGCTCGAGCAGACGCTTGCGGTCGGTCACCTCCGGCGGCCGCAGCCGTCCCTGGCGGTTCACGCCGATCAGGATCTGCCGATCGTAGGCCTCCTCCGACATCGCCACGATCTGCTGGAAGAAGATCGGCTCGAGCTGCGGGTCGCTGCGGTTTCTGAGCGGATGCAGCTGCGCCCCCTCCACGAATACCGGCAGCCCCAGGAACAGCTTGCGGATGGCAATCGGCTCCAGATCGCGAACGTGACTGCCGGCGCCGACGACGAGCACGACCGTCTGCGAGCCCGCGTCGCCCGTCACGGACAGACACAACAGGAGACAGACGAAGAGCGCGCGCCGCATGGTTAGAACAGCGCCGCGCTCCACTGCAGGCGGATGTCCTTGAAGTGGCCGCTGAGGGTGCGGCTGTCGGTTCCCTGCAATGTCAACGCCTGGCGGTGAGCAAAGTCCCAGCGTACGCCGGTCACATATCTCGCTCTGGCAAACGTCGGGTAGAGCCGCAGGTAGCGCGACTGCGCCGCGTCGGACGACTCCTCGAGGCGAGCGAAAGCCGTGACCTCGTGTTGCAGCTGGCGCTCCGCCTGCACGTAGCCCACGACGAAGTAGTGGTCCATGCCTGGGCTTGCGGCGTGCATGTTCGCCTTCGCGTAGTACACGGTCCCCAGTACTTTCCAACTCGTGGCTGCGTACGTCCCGAACACGCCGTACAGCGCCAGATCGACGCGATCGAACTTGAGCGCAGCGTTGGCCGGCCAGCTGACCGCGTTGAGATCATCGTACGCGAGCAGCACACCCGCCCCGGTCTCGCTGAACTCGCTCGGATAAAGCGCAGCGCGCGCTTGAAATCCGAGCTCGCCGTGCGCGGGGCTCGGGTGAAGCAGGTCGAAGGGCTCCATGCCGCGCGGCGTGATGACCGGGGTCTCGCCCGCTCCGAAGGCGGTGCGCAGGCTCCAACCCGAGAGTACCGACCGGCTGTTCTCGATCAGCATCCCGGTGAAGTGCTGGGGCAAAACACCCTCGCCGATTTCCCCTCCCCCATCCTCCCACTCCTCTATCGCCGGGCGGGTGATGGCGGTCGAGAGGTATTGGCCGTGGTGATGCTCGTGGTTCCAGACGCTGCTCGGTTGGTGATAGCGGCCCAGCCAGGCGATCGTGTTTTCCGAGAGTTGCCAGCCGAACTGGAATCGCTCCAGATCGGCCTCATGGTCCGACAGGAGGTATTCGCCGAACAACTTGAATGAGCCGTACTGCAGGGTGAACAGCAGGTCCGCTTTCAGGCTTTCGTCCGGAAGCTGCGTGAGCGGGGCGGCTCTGTCGAAGGTGCCGACGGCCTCCGCGCTGGTAAACAGGAGGAACTCGTGTTGCAGCGGCTCGCCTCGCGCGAGCGGCGACCCCAGCAACGACAGGACGATCACGAGTCTGGAAACGCGCATGCCGCCTCCCGGCCCCCGCATGAAATATATTTGCCACACTGCACCCCCGAGCCGACGCCGGCGCTGACGGATTTCACAGACCGGCCGGCTGCTTGGGCGGCGCCGTTCGGGCGCGGCGCCATCGCACTAGGTAGGTAACGCACACGTTCCCATTACGGCATTACCCACCCGTTTCTACGCGCTCATCCCCAGGGTTTCGTGTAGGCGTATCGCGCTAACCTGATTGCGATGGAGTTGGTTTTGGGTTAGCGCCCGCAGTGCGGGCGCACGAACAAGAACAATTGACTGGGAGACACGCCGATATGTCCTTGACCGCCACACTACCACGTCTGAAGCGCCCGAGGCGCCCCGTGGCCCGAGCCGCCGCGCTCGCTCTCGTGCTGTTCGGGTTCCTGCTGGGGAGGGATGCGCTCGCGGTGCCGAGCTTCGCCCGCCAGACAGGCATGCCCTGCTCGCAGTGCCACACGCTGTCATTCGGGCCCGCACTCACCACCTACGGCCGGCAGTTCAAGTTGAACGGCTACACCTGGGGAGAAGGCGATCATCCGATGCCGCTTGCGGTCATGGCACAGGGCGGATTCAGCCATACGGACACGGCGCTGCCGGACGCGCCCGCAGCGCACTTCAGCACCAACGACAACGTCTCGGTGGATCAGGTCTCGCTCTTTTACGGCGGCCGCATAGGCGGCGGCGTCGGTGCGTTTGCGCAGGTGACCTACAGCGGCGAGGAGCGGCACACGAGTTGGGACAATCTGGATATTCGCTACGCCCGGCCCGTCAAGCTGGCCGGCACGGATGCCGTGGTCGGTATCTCCGTCAACAACAATCCGACGGTCCAGGACTTGTGGAATTCAACGCCGGCCTGGGGCTACCCCTACATTTCATCGCCGCTCGTCCCGGGAGCCTCGGCCGCCACGCTCGTCGAAGGGGGTCTCGCCCAGACCGTGCTCGGCGCGACGGCGTACGCCATGATTCATGATCACGTGTATCTGGAAGCCGGCGTGTACCGCAACCTGTCGGACCGCTGGCTCAGCAACGCGGGCCTGACGGCCGCCGACAATCCGCACATCGATGGGGTGGCGCCCTATTGGCGCGCCGCGTACCAATTCAACAAGGGCGAGGCCCACTACTTCTCCGTCGGTACGTTTGGAATGGAAGCCAAGCTGCAGCCGGACACCACGGTGCCCGACACCGATCGCTTTACGGATATAGGAGTCGATGCGACCTACCAATACGCCGACGGTGGCCTCACCGCGCTTACCGCGAACGCCTCGTATATTCACGAGAATCAGAATCTGACCGCAACGTTCAATGCGGGCGGAGCCGATTCCGCCTCGAATCATCTCGACGTTCTGCGCCTCGATGCCTCGTTCACCTATCGCCAGACCTGGAGTGTGGGCGCAGGGGTCTTCGACATTAGCGGCAGCACGGATCAGACGCTCTACAGTCCGGGAGCGTTCTCGGGGAGCAACAACGGCTCGCCCGACACGCGCGGTTACACGGTGCAGTTCGAGTGCGTTCCCCTCGGCAAGAACAACTCGTGGGGCAGGCCGTGGGTGAATTTCCGGATCGGACTGCAATACACCGGCTTTCTCAAATTCAACGGCGGCACGTCCAACTACGACGGCGCCGGACGCTCGGCGAGCCAGAACAACTCGCTGTTCTTGTTCTCGTGGATGGCGCTTTAGAACCTTGCACGGCTTTGCGGCCACATACGCTTTCGACAACCCTTTGAGGAGCGACACATGACACGGCTTCAGCTGCTCGGCGCAACGGCACTCTTGCTGACGGGAACGCTCGCGCATGCCGAG
>VBNY01000111.1 GCA_005877705.1 Gammaproteobacteria bacterium | reverse complement strand
GCCTGAACGGCGCGCTGTCTTGCCAAGGCGCTGCACCACGAGGCGCGTGGTGCTTGACCTCAGTAACTGGAGTCGGGGAATGACGCCTTGCGGCGCGCCATGTACTCCTGCAGCGCCTCGTCGATTGCCGGCTCGAGCGGCGGGGCTTCGTATTCCGCCAGCATCTTCTTCCACAGCGCGTTGGCGCGCTGCGCGAGATCCTTGGCTCCTTCGGCCTCCCATTGCTCGTAGCTGTTGTTGTCGGCGATGGGCGAGCGATAGAAGGCGGTCTCGAAATTGGCCTGGGTGTGAGCGCACCCCAGGAAGTGCTTGCCGGGACCGACTTCGCGGATCGCATCCATGGCCTGCCCATTCTCGGACAGATCGACCCCCGCGAGCAGCGTGTGCATCATGCCGGCCTGGTCGGCGTCCATAACGAACTTCTCGTAGCCCATGGACAGCCCCCCCTCGAGCCAGCCGGCGGTATGGAGCACGAAGTTCACGCCCGCCAGACACGTGGGCAGCAGAGTGTTGGCGGATTCGAACGCGGCCTGAGCGTCGGGGATCTTGGCGGCGCACAGAGCGCCGCCGGAGCGGAACGGCACCCCGAGACGGCGCGCCAGGGCCGCCATGACGTACAGCACCAGAGCCGGCTCCGGCGTACCGAAAGTCGGCGCGCCGGATTGCATCGAAAGGGATGAGGCGAAGCTGCCCAGCACGACCGGTGCGCCGGGGTTCACCAGCTGCGTGAGGGCCATGCCGGCCAGCGATTCGGCCAGGGTCTGCGCGGCGGTGGCAGCGACGGTCACCGGCGACATGGCGCCGGCGAGAATGAACGGCGTCATGATGCAGGCCTGGTTGGCGCGGGCATAGACCTTGGCGGCACCGAGCATGGTGGAATCGAAGGTCAGTGGCGAGTTGGCGTTGATCAGACTGATGATGCAGGTCTTGGGTCTGCCGGTGAGCGGATCGGTGAACTGGTCCCCGAACAGGATCTTGGTCATCTCCACGGTGTCCTGGGCGCGCTCCGCTGCCGTGACCGAGCCCATGAAGGGCTTGTCGCTGTACTTCATGTGGCTGTACACCATGTCGAAATGCCGCTTGTTGACCGGCAGATTGACAGGCTCGCAGATCGTGCCACCGGAGTGATGGATGAACGGCGACACGTAGGCGAGCTTCACGAAGTTGCGGAAGTCCTCGATCGTGCCGTAGCGACGGCCTTCGTCGAGACTGCGGATGAACGGCGAGCCATAGGCGGGCGCAAACACGGTATCGCCGCCGCCGATGTGGACATTGCGCTCGGGATTGCGCGCATGCTGCACGAACTCGCGCGGCGCCGTGGCCTGCACCAGGCTGCGGCACATGCCGCGCGCAAAGCGCACGCGCTCGCCCTGCACCTCCGCCCCGGCCTGCTTCCAGAGCTCGAGCGACTCCGGATCGCCGCGAAATTCGATGCCGATTTCCTCGAGGATGGTGTCGGCGTTGCGCTCGATGAGCGCCAGGCCGTCTGCGTCGAGGACTTCGTAGTAGGGAATCTTGCGCGTGATGTACGGAACCGACACGCCGGCGCGCGCAGCGCGCGCGGCGCGCTTGGCTTCGCGTCCGCCGGCGCGGCGGCGCGGGGATTGGGCTTCATCCATTTGAGATGTCCGCAGTTGCAGATGCTCGGACAGTATCGCGAGAGTATGCGTGGTTGCTGGTCAATTCGCGACATGGCCTTGTACGCCACCGCCAAGGCTTACCTGCTGCATCCCCCTGAGCCGGGGCGGGATTGCGGCCCCGGGAGCTTGGGCGACTCGCGGGCGTATACTGCGAATCGCGGTCGTAATCCGGCCATCGCCTATCGTAAAAGCGCAAGTCCCCCTCGCCCGCCCGCGCGAGCATGGACCCATCGACTGCTACTCCCGAAGTGCACCCGTGAGACACTCCCTGGACATCGCCAGCCTGATCGCCGCTCGCAAACCCGGCTACACCCTGCCGGCCCAGTTCCACCTGAGCGAGGAGATCTTCGACTTGGACGTGAGATTGATCTTCGGATGCCACTGGATCTACGTCGGTGTCGAGCCGGAGATTCCCGAGCCGGGCGACTTCTTCACGGTCGAGATCGGCCCCGACTCGATCATCATCGTGCGCGACGATGATCTTGCGGTGCGCGCCTTCCACAACGTCTGCCGGCACCGCGGACTGCGCTTGCGGCCGCCCGGACACGGGATCGTCGGCAACCTGGTGTGCCCCTATCACCAATGGACGTATAACCTGCGCGGGGAGTTGATTCATTGCAAGAACATGGGCGAGGAGTTCGACCGCAGCCAGATCAGGCTCAAGCCGGTGCACGTCGAGAGCCTCGCCGGGCTGCTGTTCATCTGCCTGACGGAAGCTCCCAGCCAAGGCTTCGACGCCCTGCGCGCGGCCCTCGAGCCCTATATCGCCCCCCATGACGTGCGCAACACGAAGGTCGCATTCCAGAAGGACATCCTCGAGGAGGGCAACTGGAAGCTGACGATGGAGAACAACCGCGAGTGCTATCACTGCGCCGCGAACCATCCGGAGTTGACGGTGCCGCTGCTCGAGCCCGGCTTCGGCTACGCCCCCTCGCCCGACAACCTTGCGCAGATGAAGGAGTTCGAGGACGCCGTCACACGTGAGCACGCGCGCTGGGAAGGGTGCGGGCTGCCCTCGGCTGAGATCGACCGTCTCGAGGACGTGACCGGCTTTCGAACCATTCGCCTGCCGATCGCCCGTAGCGGTGAATCGCAGACGATCGATACCAAGATCGCCTGCCGCAAGCTGCTCGGCGAGCTGCCGCGCGCCGATCTCGGCGGGCTGTCCGTCTGGACACAGCCGAACTCCTGGCACCACTTCATGAGCGACCACATCGTCACCTTCTCGGTCCTGCCCGTCACTGCGCACCGAACGCTGTTGCGAACGAGGTGGCTGGTCCACAAGGATGCGCAGCAAGGCGTCGATTACGATCTCGACCGGCTCACTTCGGTGTGGCTCGCGACGAACGCTCAGGACAGCTCGCTCGTGGAGCGCACGCAGCAGGGCGTCAGCAGTGCCGCCTACCAGCCGGGGCCGTATTCCCCGTTCACCGAAGGTCCCGTCGACAAGTTCACCCGATGGTATCTGAGGCGCCTCGCGGCGGGTCTCGGGCTTCACCCATGAGCCGAGTCGAGGTCGAGGCCGCCCTGCGGCGAGTGCTTCCCGCCGACAGCGTGCTCGCGAGCGAAGAGGAGCTGCGCCCTTACGAGTGCGACGCGCTCACGGCGTTTCGCCAGCTACCGATGTTGGTCGCCTTGCCGCGTACCGAAGAGGAAACGCGTCAGGTGCTCCTCGCCTGCCGCCGGCTCGAGATCCCGGTCGTCGCCCGCGGCGCGGGTACGGGCCTCTCTGGCGGAGCCATGCCGCACGCTGAAGGGGTACTGCTGTCGCTTGCCCGCCTGAACCGGATCCTGGAGATTGATCCGCTGGGGCGGATCGCGCGTGTGCAGCCGGGCGTGCGCAACCTGCAGGTATCGGAGGCAGCCGCTGTGCACGGCCTGTATTACGCCCCGGACCCCTCGTCGCAGCTTGCCTGCTCGATCGGCGGCAATGTCGCCGAAAACTCCGGCGGCGTGCACTGCTTGAAGTACGGTCTGACGGTGCACAACGTGCTCGGCCTGCGTGCTTTGACCATGGATGGCGAGCTGCTCGAGCTGGGCGGCCGCGCCCCGGACACGCCGGGGCTCGATCTGCTCGCGCTGGCGATCGGCTCTGAAGGCTTGCTGCTGGTCGTCACCGAAGTGACCGTCAAGCTCATCCCCCGCCCACAGCTCGCGCGAGTGGTCATGGCATCGTTCGCCGACGTCGGCGCGGCGGGCGATGCAGTCGCCGCGATCATTGCCGCCGGGATCATTCCGGCCGGCCTCGAGATGATGGATCGAAAGGCCACCGCGGCGGTCGAGCCGTTCGTGAAGGCGGGATACGACCTCGCAGCGCAAGCCATCCTGCTGGCCGAGGCCGATGGCACGCCGGAGGAAGTGGCCGATCAAGTCGCCGAGATCGAGCGCCTGCTGCGCTCGTGCGGCGCGACGGCCATCACCGTATCGAGCTCCGAGAGCGAGCGGCTGCGGTTCTGGTCCGGCCGCAAGAGTGCCTTTCCCGCCGCCGGCCGGCTCTCTCCGGACTACTACTGCATGGACGGCACGATCCCCCGCAAGAGCCTGGGTGCCATGCTCAAGGCCATCGAGCAGATGGAGGCGCGCTACGGCTTGAGGTGCATGAACGTCTTCCACGCAGGCGACGGCAACCTGCACCCGCTGATCCTCTTCGATGCCAACAAGCCGGGGGAATGGGAGCAGGCGGACCGCTTCGGAGCCGAGATCCTCGAGCTGTGCGTGCGGCTCGGAGGCACGATCACCGGCGAGCACGGCGTGGGGATCGAAAAGATCAATTCGATGTGTGTGCAGTTCTCTGCAGCCGAGCGCGCTGCCTTCTTCGCGGTGAAGGAAGCCTTTGACGAGGCGGGTCTGCTCAATCCCGGCAAG
>VBNY01000110.1 GCA_005877705.1 Gammaproteobacteria bacterium | reverse complement strand
CGTGACAGACCTCGGAGGTCCATACGCTCACTCGAGCGCGTGGCGTACCCAGCCGCTCGGAGTGTGCCGGAGCTCGTACGCCGGCCAGTAGTGTTTGTCGAGCTTCAGCGTGATCACCTCCGGCGCATTGTTCCAGGTGATCGTTTTCAACCGCACGGAGGCGCGGTCCGGCCGCCCGGTCACCACTCCCAGAAACGCGTCGAGGTCCGGAGTCGGCACGCCGTCGACCTCGACGATCCTCCGCCCCGGATACAGGCCGTAGCGCGTGGCGGGGGAGCCGTACGCGAAGTAGCCGACGTATACGCCTACCGGGGGAATTCCACGTTGCGCGCTCATTGCGCGATGGGGCGCCTGCAACGCGGCGCCCGCCCACTCCACGAGACGATCGATATCCGCTCCCGGTAACTCAACGGTCGGCACTTCGAGCGTCTGCTGGTCCTTGCCCCGCCACACGGTGACCTGCACCCGGTCCTTGTCGGCGGCCGCCCGCTCAACCTCCCTGAAGCGCGTGACGACCTGGCCGTCGATGGCGAGCACCAGATCTCCCTGCTGCAGCAGCTGTGCGGCCGGTGAGCCGCCGACCATGCGCACGACCGTCAACGCCTGCCGCTGAGTGGGGTTGCGCTGCGCGAGTTTCTTGGTCCACTCGTCGGACAGCCCGATCTCCCGGGCGCTCGCGAGCGGCTGTTCCGTGAATTCGGCTTCAAGGGAGTGCAGCGGGCGATCGGTGCGCACGCGCTCGAGCATGTCGGCAATGAGGTCGATCGGCACGCCGTGGCTGTCCTGGGTAACCTCGCGCCCGCTCTCATAGGCAAAGCTCGACCACAGGCCGAGGACGTTGCCCGCTTTGTCGGCTAACACTCCGTCGAATTCCAGTGGCGGGTTGACGAGCTGCACGACTTCGAGATTACTGTCGCGGAAACGCATGGTGCGCGACAGCGGCAGCTCCAGCGGATCGATGCTCGCGATCTCCGTGCTGCGCGCATGCATCTGACTGTCGCCACCGAGACCGACCGCCCACACCGGCTCGCCGGCCAGCAACTCGCGCGAGACGAGCTTGGCCGATTTCACGGGCGTCGTACCGATCAGCTTCGGATCGTAGGCGACGACCGCGAGATTGTGCAGCGGATGGATATACACGACCCGGCCGGGCACCTGCACCGTGCCGGCGAACGTTACCGTCACGTCGCCAATCGCGACGGGCACCGTGTTGCGGTCAACGACGACCAAGCCGCGCGCGGCGTCCACGATCAGACCGGTGCCGTGATAGTTGCGCTCGGTGATTCCCGACACCGAATACGGCATGTCGAAAGTCACCATCGCGAGCGAGGGCGCGAGGGCCGTGAGCCGCGGATCCTTGAACTGCGGAAACTCGGTCGAGCTCACCGGTTGCGGCTTCGGAGGCGGACCGGGCCCGAGATCCTTGCACGGAAACAGGCCCTGGGTGTCGTCCCGCTCGCAATGCCGTGCCGGGAACCACAGGCGGTCCATGCGAATGGAGCGCAGTTGGCTGCCGTTCGGATCGTCGATCGTGATGTAACGCACGGCCGCGTGATCGCCGTCGCCGAGTTGCGCGATGCCAGCCTCGAAGTCGCTCAGGCTGTCGGTCTTCTTGGAATCCATCATCGTGATGACTGCGCCCCGCGGAATGCCGGCGGCGCCGAACACGTATCCGGGGTTGGCGACGTAAACGCCGCGCGTCGGCACGTTGAAGTGCCGCGCCTGTTGATACGACAGCGTATTCACGACGGCGTCGCCGAATTCGGCGTAGGAGCTCGGCGTGATCGCGTGCAGGTCGCCAACAGGGAGCTTGGCGGAAACCGGCTTGCCCCCGCGCTCCAGCTCGATCTCCACTTGCCGCCCCACTGCGGCGTCGAGCGTTTCGGCGAGGGGCTCGAACTGCGTGACGTAGCGCCCGTTCAGGCGCACGAGGATATCGCCGGGCTGCAGTACGTTGTCACTCGGCGAGCCGGGCAGCACGCCTGTCACCACCAGCATGCCCGTGTATTGCGGAAACGCCTTGCGCACCGCTGTTTCGGTGGTACTCGTCAGCCCGAGACGCTTCAACTCGTCGTAGGGCGTGTAGTTGAAAACGGTGTACAGCGTGCCGCGCGTCACCGGCTTGCCTTGCTGGATGAGCTCCAACGCGCGTCGCACCCGTCCCAACGGCAGATAGAAGCTCGAGGCTGCGCCGTTCGCGCCCCCGGCATTGAGGCCGACGACCCGCCCGCGGATGTCGATGACGGGCGAGCCCGAGGAGCCACCCGATGTGCCCGAGGCGGCTTGCAGGTAAAAGGTGTTGAAGTCGTTGTATTTCGCGACCCCGTACTCGGGGGCGTCGCGATCGAGCCGCGCCAGTGTTCCCGCGAGGATCGACAGCTGCTCACCGGCGTTGTTGCCGACGACGCGGATCTCGCGCCCGACCTGCGCGCCCTCCGGGTAGAGCGGCAAGGCCCGCGGCTTGATAAAACGCAGCTTGCTCGGATCGTAGCGGTACAAGCCGAAGTCATGCACCGGATCGCGGTACACGGGGTAGAGCTGCACTTCCTCGCGGTTGAGGAAGGTCGCCTCGGCGGTCACGGGCCCGGGCGTGACGACATGGCGGTTGGTCAAGATGAGGCCGCGCTCGGCGTCGACCACGAACCCCGTAGCCTGCGCGGTCGAGTTCCACTCCGTATCGAACGCCCGCGTCGAATCGACATTGATCGATACGACACTGCTGGCGATGCGCTCGAGCGTGACGGCCCAGTCGGGATTCTCCTCGACGGCGGCCGCCTGTTGCGCGACCTGCGCGGCCTGCTGTCCGCCGCCCGGGAGCGAGCCTGGGGGCGGCTGCACCGGCAGCGGTTGCGAGGGACCCGGTTGCACCGGCGCGGACTGCGCCGGTCCCGGCTGTTGCACGGCCGCGGCCGCCGTCGTGACCGGAGGATCGCGCCCCGCGCACAGCGACGCATAGGACCCGAGCAGACATAACCAGAGCAGTCTAGCGGGGCGCATCGGATCCTCTGTTGCTTACCGGCCGAGCAGAACGAGCAGCCATACCGTGGCCAGCAGCACGAAGGACATGAGCACCGCGGCCGAGCCGATGTCCTTGGCGAGCCCCGCGAGCGCGTGCCGCTCGAATCCGATGCGGTCCACGGTCGCTTCGATCGCGCTGTTGAGGAGCTCCACCACGAGAATGAGCAGCATGGGCCCGACCAGCAGCGCGCGCTCGATCCCGTTGTGCCCGAGCCAAAGGCCCAGCGGTATGACGATCGCCGCGAAGCCGAGTTCCTCCCGGAAGGCGGCTTCGTCCCGGAACGCGCCCGCGAGCCCCCGCAGGCTGGCGCGGAGGGCGCGTACCACACGGGTGGCGCCGCGGATTTTGTAACGGTCTACGACTGCGCTGTCGGCTTCCATGTGAGATCCAGTTGTTTGGCCGCCCGAACGTCGTCCAGGCGCCGCACCGGCATGGTATGCGGTGCGCTGCGCAGGCGCTCGGGTTCCTGCTCGGCCTCCTCCTGGATCTGTGCCATGGCGGCGGCAAAAGCGTCCAGCGCATCCTTGCCCTCGGTCTCCGTCGGCTCGATCAGCAGACATTCGGGCACCAGCAGGGGGAAATAGGTCGTCGGGGCGTGAAAGCCATGGTCGAGCAGACGCTTGGCGAAGTCCATGGCGGTCACGTTGAACTCACGCGCCTGGCGTTTCAGCGTGATGATGAACTCGTGGCTGGCCCGCCGCGAAGGGTAGGCCGCATCGAAGCCCTGCTCCGTGAGGCGCCTGAGAAGGTAGTTTGCATTGAGCGTGGCGTACTCGCCAACCTGGCGCATTCCCTCCCGTCCCAGCATGCGCATGTAGATGTAGGCGCGCAGCAGCACCCCGGCGTTGCCCATGAAGCCCGACAGCCGGCCGATCGACTGCGGCAGATCCTTCTCGGCCAGCCAGCGGTAACGCTCGCCTTCTCCCTTGTCGAAAGCGGCCTGCGGCCCTTGCGACTCGGGGGCAAAAGCCGTGACTTTTGCCCCCTCCTCCTTGCCGACCAGCGGAATCGGCAGGAACGGCTGCAGTCGCGCGCTCACGCCCACGGCGCCGGCGCCCGGCCCCCCGCCACCGTGCGGCGTCGAGAACGTCTTGTGCAGGTTCATATGAATGACATCGAACCCCATGTCGCCGGGGCGGACCTTGCCGAGAATCGCGTTCAGATTCGCTCCATCGTAGTAAAGCAATCCGCCCGCGGCGTGCACGATGCGCGCGACCTCCTCGATGCGGCGCTCGAATACGCCGAGCGTCGAGGGGTTGGTGAGCATGATGCCCGCAGTGTTCGCACCGACCGCGGCTTTGAGCGCCTCGAGGTCGACGTCCCCCTCCGCATTTACCGCAATCTCGCGCACCACGCAGCCGCACATCGTGGCCGTCGCGGGGTTCGTGCCGTGCGCCGCCTCGGGCACGATGATCTCGTTGCGTGCGAGGTCGGCGCGCGAGCGGTGATAGGCGCGGATCATTGCCACGCCGGCAAACTCGCCATGCGCGCCGGCCATCGGGCTCAACGCCACGGCCTGCATGCCGGTCACCTCCTTGAGCATCTCCTGCAGCTCGTACAGGCACGCGAGCAAGCCCTGGCCGTGAGACTCCGGGCCGAGCGGATGCCGCGCCAGGAACTC
>VBNY01000109.1 GCA_005877705.1 Gammaproteobacteria bacterium | reverse complement strand
CGATGGCGACCGCGGGCAGCGGATTGATCGCGGGACTCGATCCGCCGATAAATGGTTGCAGGTGGCAGGATGAGCATTGATTCGAGTTGAACCGCGGTCCTAGACCGCTGTTGTCGCCCTCCGTGCTGCGGACGACCTTGACGGACGAAAAGCGCTGTAAACCGTCGTCAAAGAAAGTGCGCTCGTCGGTGGTGAGGCCCGCCAGCGGCGGCGGCGGGGCGTTGTCCGTGGCCGCTTGGCGCACCCCAGGATCGGTAGCTTGCGCGAGAGCTGCTGTGGAGCCGAGCATGCTCAAACTGACGAGCAGTGCTGCCGTGGCATGGATCGCCGTGTCGTGCAGGCGCATTGGTTGTCCCCCCAACGGTAATACGTGTTGCATGGGTCTTCATACGCGTGGCTTCGGCAAGTGTCGATGTGTCGCGCCTTCGAGACGCGGGCCGGCACCGTCGCGCATCGCGAAATAGGCCATAAAACCGCATGTTTTGGTGAATGTCGACGAACGTCGACTGAGTCACAAATTCATTGAATGAGTTGCGATATTTTTGAGCGAATGGCACGTTGTCACCGTCGCTCCTCGTTCTTGCCGCTCGCACCGGAGAACTGTGAATGCAGGGTCGCTCACGGCTGAAGCCGATCACACTCACCGGTGAGGAGCAGACGCAGCTCGAGGAGTGGGCGCGAAGGCGGCGAATCGCGCCGTCGCTGGCGTTGAGGGCGCGGATCGTGCTGAGCTGCGGAGGCGGACGCTCCAATCGCGAGGTCGCCAGACTGTTGGGGGTCACGACCCAGACTGTCGGCAAATGGCGAACGCGTTTTGTGGCTTGCCGCACGCACGGCCTGCTCGATCAGCCGCGTTCGGGCGCGCCACGCTCAATCAGCGACGCGCTGGTGGAAGCCGTCCTCGCCAAGACGCTGCACGAACAGCCCCCGCACGCGGAGCGATGGAGTAGTCGCCAGCTGGCGTCAGCTCTCGGCATTTCGCAGCGAGCCGTCCTTCGCATCTGGCACGCTTTCGACCTGTAGTCACGCCAGGTTCTGGTCGATCCGCTGATAACCCTTCCGTTGCCGCCCCGATGTGGGTGCTGGTGCGGTGAACCGCCTCGCGCCTCAGGTGGCGCGCACTACCAGATAGGTGGAAAGCACTTCGGACTCGACGCTTTCCCCCTGAATGAGCGCCAACGCCTTGCGCGCGAGCAGCCGACCGCCGTCGCTCCAATTCTGGTGGACGGTAGTAAGAGGCGGGCTGAAGGTGGCACCCAACAACGTGTCGTCGTAGCCGATCACCGAGACGTCTTCAGGCACTTGCTTCGCGTGCCCGGTGAGGGCGCGGACTGCGCCCATCGCGAGCAGATCGTTGCCGGCAAAAATGGCGTCAAAAAGTGTTCCCGCCTTGATCAGACTCTCGATCGCCAGCGTGCCGGCTTCCATGGTGAAGCCTGCGCAGTGGACCTTGCCGGCGCCGACTCCCTCGGCACACAGCGCCGCCTCGAATCCGGCCTGACGCTCTGCGAGCTCGGCGTGATCGACGTCGCCGATGAACACGGGGTGTCGCCGCCCGATCGCGATGAATCGCTCTGCGGCCTGGGCGCCGCCCTGACGATTGTCACTGCCGACGACCACATGGCCGGCGTCCCCGTCCGGCGCGCCCCATACGACGAGCGGCAGCTGCAGCTGCTCGAACAGCCGCACCGCATCCAGGCGCACCCCCTGGCCGAGCAGGATGACGGCATCCGCCGATTGAATTGCCGGCAGTGAAGCGCCCTGGCGGGTCGTGAGCAGCACGCTGAAGCTCTTACTGGAGAGCTCCTGGAGTATTCCGCCGAGCAGGTCCAGAGGATAGGGATGTGACATGGGTCGGTCCGCGGTCGGCGTCATCTCGACGACCACGGCAACGGTGTGGCTTCGACGCAACCGTAGGTTGCGCGCCGAGGCGTTCAGCTTGTAGCCGAACTTCGCAGCGAGTGCGCGCACTCTCGCCCGCGTCTTTACGTTCACAAGCGTCGTGTCGCTCATCGCCCGCGACACGGTGATCTTGGACACGCCCGCCAGGCGCGCGAGGTCGGCCATGGTGAGTGGCTTGGTCAGACCAGCTCGGGCTTTCGGCCCCTTTCTCAGTCGCGAAGTCATTGTTTTAGTGGCTGAATCGACCGGGTTCACCCGAGCACCGCTCGCTCGATTGCTCGCGGCGGCCCGCGGGAGGCCGGCGCCCGCGTCAAGCGTGCTTCCAAGCGCCAGCTGGCGCGCAGGTCTTCGCCCTCGCACCGGCGATCCGCTCCGATGAGAGGTCTGCCCCGTGAGTCTGCGCGGCAGCCGGGTATCGATATCTTGACATCGATACCAACATAGTAGCATTCTCGCACCGCCTCGCGACGCGAGAGGGGAGCAAAATGAAAAGATCGCTGGCTCGACGAGCGCCCATTTCACCAGCAGTTGCATTACCTACCGCCACACGGTTGTTGCGGCGTCCGGGGCACCGAAGCGGTGCCGCGAATAGCGTCGCCGCCGCTGTAGCGGGGATCCTTTACGGCTCGGGCGGGGCAGCCTATGCGCAGGATCAAGCGCCGGCGCCGACCGCAGAGGGCGAGTTGCTGCAAGAAGTCGTGGTTACTGCCAGCGCCGCCGCCGTGAAGAAACTGGACGCCAGCTACAACATCGTTGCGGTAGACGCCGAACAGATCAAGGAAGCGAATCCCAAGAGCACGGCCGACATACTCAAGGTATCGCCGGGAATCTGGCCGGAATCTTCCGGCGGTCAAACCGGTGCCAACATCGAAATTGCCGGCATCCCGGGTGGCGGCGACGCGCCGTACTTCACCAACATGATCGAGGGCATGCCGCTGTACGGTATGCCTTCGCTTTCCTTCATGGACTCGAGCTCGTTGTTCCGCCTCGACGACACGATTCAGCGTGTCGAAGTCGTGCAAGGCGGGCCGGGCGCCGTGTTCGGTCCGGGACAGATGGGTGCAACGGCCAACTTCTTCTTGCGACGCGGCACGCCCGAGCCGAGCGGCTCATTTGGGCTGACGTACGGCAACGAGCACTCGATTCGAGCCGACGGCTTCTATGGCTTCAAGGTCACCGAGGGGTGGCTGGCGAGTGTCGGTGGCTTCTATAGGTCATCCGATGGTGTGCGCTCGCCGCAATTCAAGGCAGACGAGGGTGGCCAGATTACCGCCACCTTGACCCACGACATGGATAGCGGCTCGCTCATGTTCTGGGCTCGCGGGCTGGATGACAAGAATCAGTTCATCGTACCTGTTCCGGTGATTCAGACCGGCAGCGACAGCTTCTCCGGCTATCCGGGGTTCGACCCGCTCACCGGCTCCTACGGCAGCCACGCCATACAGCACGTGACGATCCCCAATCCGGGGGGCGGTTTCGAGGGCGCCGATCTCGCCAACGGGCGCGGCGGTGAACTCTATTATCTCGGCAGCAAGTTGGACCTGAAATTCGACAACGGCTGGTTGCTGTTCAACAACTTCCTGTTCGACGGCGGCCACCTCAACACCAATGCCCTGTTCTCGGGCCCGAACCCGCGTCCGCTCAGCTACTACCTGAACGGCTGCAGCGCCGCACAGCCGGCCGGCTACTGCAACGCCGGAGCGCCGGTCGATTCCAACAACGTGAGTTTCACGCTCAACCCGGGTGCGGCCGGAACGATGGCTGACCCTTTCCAGGTCTACAGCGCCAACGCCAGTGCCGTCTCTCCGGTCACGTGTGATAAAACAACTGGTAAAAATTGCACAATCACCCACCCGACCCCCGCGATCGCGGCCGCGTACGCCGGCGCTGGCGGAGCGGTGCCGCTGAGTCAGAGCGTCATCCGGCAGGGTTGGTGGTACATCCAGAAGGAGCTCCAAAGCTTCGTAGACGAATTTCGCGTGAGCAAGGCGATCTTCGAGGGCAACACCGTGACCGGTGGCGTCTACCTCGCCCGCTACAGCGATGACGACAATTGGTCTCTCGGGAACGGGATGTTGATGACGAACACGCCGAATGCCACCCCGATCGCATTGAATACGACGATTAACGGCATCGCCTACAATGTGACCAGTCCGCAGGGCATCGTCGACGCGAACGGCAACTACAACATCCTCGCGCACGGCAACGCCACGAACCTTGCCGGCTTCCTGTCGGATTCATGGAAGGTCAACCAGTGGATCTTCGATGCCTCCGCACGAGTCGAGAACATCGATGTGCATCAGCGCACCTGCAACCGAACCAACACACAGATGCTGACCGCCGCCGACCTCTGGGCCAATGCGGTGCCGCTCTGCAACGGCACCTGGGACTTCGAGCACTACAAGACGACCAAGCCGTCCTTCACCGGTGGCGCGAATTACGAGTTTGCCAGCAATATGAGCGCGTATGTGCGTGCCAACACCGGCGTGCATTTCGATGACTTCGACAACAACGTCCGCGGCGCCAACGGCAATTTTGCGCCGACCCAGACGATCACCAATTACGAAGTCGG
>VBNY01000108.1:1558-6222 GCA_005877705.1 Gammaproteobacteria bacterium | reverse complement strand
TCGGCGTGCTGACCCTCGGCCGCCGCGCGTTCTACCGGCCGACCGCGATCCTGTCGGAGCGCTTCACGCCCGTGTGGGTCGTGAGCATCGCCGGGGTGATCGTGCTCGCCGTATGGATCGGCTTGATGTCGTACCGGCATGTCGGCTACTCGCACGAGCTGTGGTGGACCTTTGCCCTCGACGGCAACGCGCCGCGCATGCTGCGTGCCTCGGTCGCCGTCATCTTGCTCGCGACGGCCTACGTGCTGCTGAACATGCTGCAGCCTGCGAGAGCGGAGCCGACCGTCGCCGGTCCCGAGGAGCTCGAGCGCGCCCGCGCGGTGATCGCCAAGTCGGACCTCACCATCGCGAATGCCGCGTTGTCGGGGGACAAGCGTCTGCTGTTTTCCGATGCGGGTGATGCCTTCCTGATGTATCAGATCGCGGGGCGCAGCTGGATCGCGCTCGGCGATCCGGTCGGTTCGCAGTCGGGGGCCGAGGAGCTCGTGTGGCGTTTCCGCGAGATGTCGGATCTGCACGGCGGCCAGACGGTGTTCTATCAGGCGAGCGGCGAGCGCCTGTCGTTGTATGTGGATCTCGGGCTCGCCGCACTCAAGATCGGCGAGGAGGCGCGCGTGCCGCTGCGGGATTTCTCGCTGCAGGGCGCGGCGCGGGCGGAGCTGCGCCAGGCGCACCAGCGTGCGCAGCGCGACGGCGCGGGCTTCGAGGTCGTGCCTGCCGAGCGCCTCGAGGAGCTGCTGCCGGCGCTGCAGCGGATCTCGGACTCGTGGCTGGCGAGCAAATCGACCGGTGAGAAGCGCTTTTCTGTCGGCGCGTTCACGCCGCGGTACGTGCGCCAGTTCCCCGTCGCCGTGGTGCGCTCCGAGGGAGTGCCCGCGGCCTTCGCCAACCTGTGGACCACCGGGACCAAGGCGGAGCTGTCAGTGGACCTGATGCGCTTCGGCCCGGATGCGCCGCGCGGCGCCATGGACTACCTGTTCATCGAGTTGATGAGCTGGGGGCGGGCGCAGGGCTACACTTGGTTCAATCTCGGCACGGCGCCGCTCGCGGGGCTCGAGCGTCACCCGCTCGCCCCGGCCTGGCACCGGGTCGGCAACTTCGTGTTCCGCCATGGCGAGCACTTTTATAACTTCGAGGGCCTGCGGCGCTACAAGGCTAAATTCGAGCCTGTGTGGGAGCCCAAATACCTGGCCGCTCGCGGCGGCATCTCGCTGCCGCGGGTGCTCGTCGACGTGTCGGTGCTGATCGCCGGGGGCATGAAGGAGTTGCTCACCAGATGAGCCGCCATGTGTTTGCCGTGTGCGTCATCACTGCGGCGCTTCTGCCGGGGTCCAGTGCGCGGGCTTGCATTATTCGCCCGGCCGCCAGCATGCTCTCATGCTCCAGCCGGCCAGGAGTCTGGAGCAGCCGTGGATCGACCTGTGACATAACGCGGACGTATGCGGGGCAATAACGAATTGACGGGTTGTCCGCCGCGCGATGCGCTAGAATGGCGCTCGCGCGGGGGATACAACAAAAAGAGCTGACGCGCAAACGCCCATGTCCGTGTACATCGATTCATCGAGCCTGCTGCATCACGATCAAGAGAAGAACCTGGTCGTGACCTGTCCGCATTGTCAGGTCGTGGCCCACATCACCGCGACCGCGGTGCCGCGCTTCGAGGACCTGCAGCTGTACAAGCCCAAGCAGGTTGGCATCGTCTATCTGTGCGACAACTGTCACATGCCCAACTTTCTGCGCTACACCGCGCGCACCTACAGCGCGAACCGCATCGAGCTGGCGCCGCAGTTCGTCGAAGTGGAACGTGCGAAGGAGAAGTTCACGTTCACGTATCTTCCCGAGGAAGTCGAGCTGCTGTTCAAGGAGGGGCTCACGTGTTTCTCGGCGGGCGCCTTCAATGCGTTCGCCTCCATGTGCCGGCGCACCGCGCAAGCGGTGTTCGCCGACATGGGCGAAGCGGGCAAGATGCGGCTGTTCGACGAGCTCAACAAGGTACGCGACATGGCGGGCATCGCGCCCGAAGCCTTCGCCAAGATCAAGAACATCCTGTTTGGCTCCGAAACCGACCCGCGTCCCAACCCGCCGCCGCTCGACGGCTACGAAGCCGGCGTGGTGCTCGAGGTCATCAAGGACCTGCTCTACGAGGCCTACGTCCGCAAGGGCAAGCTGCAGCAGGCGATGATGGTGCGCCGCTTCTTCCTCGACGAGACCGCCACCAACCTCTCCTCGCTCGTCAACGCGAGCTGACGGCGGCCGGCGCACGCGGCTCGATCAGGCCGCCTCCGAGGCCCTTTTCGCGGCTCGGCCAAGCAAATTGCTGCACTGCGGGATAAGCGCTGCGACCGCCATGACAGCCTTGGCTGGCGGCCATGAGACGAGACTCCGCTTGCATTAGCGAGGTCCGTCACAGTTGCGGGCGAGCCGCGCAAATACTCCTTGAAGGATTCGTGACAACGGTCCCCACCAGCTCCAGGCACAGGTTTGACAATACACCGTGCCTAACGCTTCGACCAACACCAGACTGCGCAGACTGCCGGCCATCGCGACTCTCGTCGCCGACGGTGACGGCGGCGCGCCGCATTCGTGGGCCGAAGGACCCAGGTTCGCGGACGCGCAGCAGCTGCTCGCCTCGGGCTTCGCCCCCGATGCGGTGCTGCTGATTCCCACCGAGGCGCGCCAGGCTGCCACCTGGTTGGAGTCCTTGCGCCGGGATGCGCGCCTGGGTCTTGCGCCCCTGTTGTTGGCACGCTCGTGGGGCGAAAGCGTCGACGCGCTGAGCGACGGCATCGCAACCAGCGGCGAGTCGTTCACCCGGTGCGTCGCGGCCATCGCCGCCCGCCACGTCGGCATCGCAAAGCGCGAGGCCGCCGACGGGGACGAGCGGCTGCTCACGTTTCTTTATCTGCGCCCCGACTACATCCTCAAGCCCGTTGCCGATTGGCGCCACGAGCGCGTCTATCGCTATCCGTTGGCCGACGTGTTCGCCCGCGCGGGCGAGGATGGCTTCCTGATGCTCGAGCGTCTGCGGCAGCGCGGGCTGCTGGAGCCCACGGGTCTGCTCGAGCGGGTGCCCAGCTGCCCTGGCTGCGGCGCCGGACACCTGCTGTTCATCGAGACTTGCCCGCAGTGCGGCAGCATCGACACCGCCCCCCAGAACTTCCTCCACTGTTATGCGTGCGGCAACGTCGGCACACAGGAACAATACCTCACGCATCAGGGCTTGAGCTGCCCGAAGTGCTCGGCACGGCTGCGCCACATCGGTGTTGATTACGACCGCGCGCTGGAGACCCTCGTATGCCGCAGCTGCGCCGGACGCTTTACGGAACCCGAAGTGAAGGCCCGCTGCCTGCAGTGCCACAACCTTGGCGCGCCGGATGACTTGACGCAACGCAGTTACTACGGCCTGCGACTGTCCACGGGCGGCGAGCTGGCCGCGCGCACCGGCCAAGTGGGCGATCTGTTCAAGCTCATCGACGAGTTCAGCCAGGCGCACCCGGAGTATTTCACCCAGACACTCGACTGGCTGCTGGACCTGTGCCGCCGACACCAGGAAGTTCAGTTCGGTCTGGTGTGCCTGAAGTTCACCAACCTGCGGCTGCTGGCGGCGGGCCTGCCGCGTCACCGGGTCGCGCAGATGTTCGACGCACTGGCGCAGCGGCTGCGCGCGCTGATCCGCACCACGGATCTGTTCATGCGCGACGATGACGAGCACTGCTGGCTGCTGCTGCCGCAAACCCCGCAGGGCGGCATGGACGTGCTGCTCGGTCGAATCGCCGCCCTCAGCGAGGACTCGACCCAGGATGACGGACTGCGGATTGAGATCGCCACCGCCGCGCTGAGCTCCGCGCAGCTCGACGAGCGCATCACCGATGCGCGCCTGCTGATGGGCACCCTGCGGAACCGCGCGGCCTGATGGACGCGCCTTTTACATTCGATGGCGCCTGGTTCACGCTGCTGCAGCTGCTGCACGCGGCGTTGCACTCCGACTGGGCCACGGTCGCAGTCAAGTTCTTCCCGTTCGTGTTGCTGTGCGAGCTGCCGATTCAACTGCTGGTGATGCTCGGCGCCCTGCGCCGCTATCTCGAGGAGCGCAGGAGCGCGCGCGTTCCGCTGAGGTACTGCCCGAAGGTCACTTGCATCATCACGTGTTACTCCGAGGGCACGGCGGTTCAGCAGACCATCCGCACTCTGACCGAACAGCTGTACGACGGACAGATCGAGATGCTCGCTGTGGTGGATGGGGCGGTGCGCAACCGTGCCACCCACGCCGCCTTGCAGGCACTCGTGCCGTATGTGAAGGCCACGCGCAACCGGCGGCTGGAGATCGTGGCGAAGCTGCAGCGCGGTGGACGCGTCTCCAGCTTGAACCAGGGACTGGCTCTGGCACGCGGCGAGATCGTGCTCGCGTTGGACGCCGACACCTCGTTCGACAATGACATGGTGCAGCACGCCGTGCGCCACTTCGTGAATCCGGATGTAGTCGCGGTGGCCGGCAATCTGCGGGTCCGCAATGCCCGCAGCACGCTGGTGACGCGCCTGCAGGCCGTCGAGTACATGCTGTCGATACATCTGTCGCGCGCCGGCCTCGACGCTTTCAATATCGTCAACAATATCTCGGGCGCGTTCGGCATTTTCCGGCGCGATTTCCTGCGCCGTATCGGCGG
>VBNY01000108.1:0-1531 GCA_005877705.1 Gammaproteobacteria bacterium | reverse complement strand
GGCTGCGCATCCGCTTCGAGCCACGCGCGATCGGCCATACCGATGGGCCGGAGGGCATCAAGGCGTTCCTGAAACAGCGGTTGCGCTGGGACGGCGACCTCTCCTATCTCTACCTGCGCAAATTCCGGCACGCGCTGCGGCCCGGACTGATGGGCATGCGCAACTTCATGGCCTTCGTGTGGACCGGGCTGCTGTTCCAGCTCGCCCTGCCGTTTCTGGTCGTGAGCTATACGGGCTACGTGTTCCTGGTGTACCCGCCGGCAGTCATGCTCGGCGTGCTTGCGTTCGTCTATCTCTTCTACGCGCTGCTCGCGTACGCCATGTACGTCGAGTACCTGCTGCTCTACTCGGAACGCAAGCGGCAGGACCTCGAGCTCGCATGGCTGGTGCTGCTGGTTCCGGCGTTCGCCTTCATCACGCGCTGTTGGAACGCGATCGCCACCCTGATGGAGATCTTCACCAAGGCCCACCTCGAGTCGTCGATGGCGCCGACGTGGGTATTGCGGCGGACGAAGTTCTGAGCATGAGCCGCCGCGCCCACATCTCCATCACTCTCCTGGCGGCGCTGCTCGGCAGCCGGGTGGCGCTCGCGCTGCCGCCGCTCGAGCAGCTGGAGGCGCGCCTGGAGCTCTCGCCCGCGAGTCAGCTCGCGCAGCGGGCGTACGAAGCGGCGCGCGACACTTTCGCAGCCGGTCAGACCGGCCTCGGACTGAGCGCCTTCGGGAGCGTCGGTTACGCCAACAACCACGACGTCATCGACCAGACTCACACGCGCTCATACAACCAGGGCGCCGGCAGCGCCGGGCTGCTGCTGCCGCTGCTCGGCAGCCGGCTGCAGCTGCAGGGCGCCCTGAACGATCAGCAGCTGCAGCTGCTGCAGGTGGAAGCCCAGCGCCAACTGCAGCGCCGCGAGCTCGTGCGCCGGCTGCGCAAGGCGTATGCCGACTACTGGCAGGGGCAGCGCGCCGAGTCGTTGGCGCAGGGGTATCTGGAGAACGAGCCGGGCTTTACGCGCACGGTCGAGCTGCGCACGCGCGCCGGGCTGCTGCTCGAGTCCGATCGGCTCGAGTTCATGAGCGGCTTTGCGCTTGCCCGCCGGGATGAAGCCGTCAGCAGCGCCAGCCGGGATACCGCGCTTGCCATCATGCGCGAGCTTACGGGCGCGGATCTCGAGGGCGGAGCCGCGCTGCGGCCGTTGGTTCCAACGGCGTGCGCGCAGGAGACGGATAGCGCCAGCGGCTGGGCGGATGCGGATCCCGAGCTCCTCGGCCTGCAGCGGATCATCGCTCTGCGTGAGTCGAATCCGCGCGATAATGCACTGTACCCGGTGCAATCGAATATTCAGCTCAGCTATCAAACCAAGGATGAGATGACCACCGGGCAGCGCGGCGGATCCGCCGCTCTCAGCTGGTGGTTTCAGGTACCGATCGAGTACGGCTCGGAGCGCCGCCTGCTCGCGCGAGCGGCGGCTGCACAGCTCGCGCACGCGCGGCTCGAGTACGAAATCCGCCGCCAGGAGCTGCAGGAGCAA
>VBNY01000107.1 GCA_005877705.1 Gammaproteobacteria bacterium | reverse complement strand
TTGATCAGGAAGTAGCCGGGGTGGTAGGGCTCCGTTGGAACTTCGAGGCTGCATTGCGTCCCGCCGGCCACGCAGCCGCCCCTGGCCAGGATCGCCGCCACTTGCGCCTGCGCCGTGCGGTGGATGCTCAGATCCATTTCCGAGAACTGGAACAGGTATTCGCGGTCGTAGCAGGTCTTCGCGTGGTCGTAGGCGGCGGCGGCCAGCCGGAAGTCGGTCTCGCCCCAGTGCTGCTCTGCCAGCACGTTCTTCGCCGCGAGCGTGCCCGCAGCCGTGCAGTTGGACGGCACGTTGGCCGGGGCCGGCAGCACGATGATCGCCCCGTACAGGCCCATCTCGACCTGCAGGTCGCCCTGCGTGCCGCTGTAGTAGGCGCGGGTGCCGGGCGTGGAGGCCGTGAAGGTGTATGTCACGGTGCTACCGTGAGTTGCTTCACAGGTCAGCAGGCCCTGCGCCCCGCTGGGCGCGGTCGCGGAACAAGCCCGGAAACAGGATCGAGGTATTGCCGGCCGGTGCGGGCAGATTGTTGGTCAGGTTGACCGTGACCGGGTCGCCTTCGTGCACTATCAGCGTCGGCGCCGGAATCTGCATCGTCGGGCAGAACTGGTGCGGCATTGTCGGGGCAAATCCCGCCGGCGCCGTGTTGCAACCGTAGCCCCAGGAGTAAAGCTGGTTGCCGTCGGGCTGGTTGATGTACCCGTCCCCTGCGACCAGATTGAACGTCGGGCCGGTGATGCCGGGCGCGGCAGCATGCGTTGCGGCCGCGAACATCAGCGCCGCCGCCGTCGTCGCGACATAAATGAGTCGGTTCATCGAAGTCGCCTCTCTTGTCGTCGTTGCGCTCATTGCCGCCCCCTAGTTGACGTGAACTTCGGTCATCAGACCGCCGAAGTTCTCCGCATCGTTCGACAGGTGATCCAGATTGGGCGTGTAGAGGAAGTACGTGCCCTTGGGCAGCGGCGTCGCCACCGCCCCCGTGGTCGCGTTCGTTCCCGTGCAGGAGTTGAACAGCTGGCGGTTCACGCACGTATCCAGGATCACGTCCAGCGACTCGCCACCGCCCAGCGTGATCGAGTTGGTGTAGTAGTCGAGGTTGTTGCCTTCCTGGTCGCGCAGCAGCTTCGCGTTGTAGCCGATCACGTGCATCCGGATGCCCACCGACGCCAGCGTCTGGTACTCGGCCACATCCAGGTCGGCGATCCGCAGCAGCGCCTTGCCGCCCTGGGGAATGTTGATGATCGAATTGAGCGGCTGCGAGTAGTGCGCGCGGCCGTCGGAGGACTGCGTCATCTGCGGGCCGGGCGACACCGTGTCGGGATAGCTGCGGCCGTTGAGCAGGAAGTACTTGTCCTTCATGTCGGCGAAGGCCTCCGGATTGAAGGTCATGCCGACGAAGTGGAAGTTCGGATCGAAGCCGTGGATCTGCAGCGGATATTCGACGTCGTACTGGGTCGAACCGTCGCCATCGTTGTAGGCATACATATAGGCTTTGCCCGCGTTAGGGTGGCCGGTCGGATACGTGCCTTGGGTCGCGGTGTTGACGGCCGGCACGTTGGTCGAGCACAGGATGTCGGCGCTCGGGTTGCACACCGTCCGCAGATCCACCGCCGTCTGTCCCGGTGCGACGCCGTCCTGCAGCTGCAGCGCGGTATACAGGCTGTTGGTGGCCGGCACACGGTTCTGCCGCGGCCGTACATAGAGCTGCCCCACCATCCCCATCTGCAGGTGCTCCGGCGGCGTGATGTGGCAGTGCCAGAAGTAGGTGCCCGCGTCCGGCGCCAGGTAGTAGTAGGTGAAGCTGCCGCCGATGTTGATCGCGACCGAGGCGTCCGGCACGCCGTCGTAGAAAGACGAAGCGTTCGGGTAGCCGTGGAAGTGGACCGTGTGCTGCTCGAACAGGTCCGGCCGCATGATCATCCCGACGTTGGTCAACGTCAGGAAGAACTCGTCGTCCTCGTCGAACGCCATCAGCGGGGCCGGGATGTTGCCGTTCATCACGCCCACGTCCATGATCTGGCGCGGATCCACGTGCCCATCGAGGCCGCCGGGCGGAAGATTGGCGCAAGGCAGGGGCGTGCCCGCGGCGGTCGCGGCCGCGTTACCCGCGACGCAATCCGCATCCGGCGCCAGCCCTACGGCGCCGTTGTAGGTGAAGGTCGGCAAGCCGATCGTGTATTGCGGGCTCGGCCAGGCCGTCGTCCCGCTGCCGTAGGCCTGCGCGCCGTCGGTCGTGGCCGGGTCGCCGGGCTGCAGAGTCCCCGGGAAGATGGTGTTGAATACGCTCGGGAACTCGGTGCCCGCGTTGGCGCCGAACGAACCGTCCGATTTGCCCGCGGCGATGTCCGCCAGGCCGGAGAGCGGACCGAACGAGAACATGAACGTCTGCGTGCCGTCGGCCATCGTCGCGTAGCCGTCACCGCCGGAGATCTGCTGGCACCTGATGGCGCCGTTTACGTTCGTGGACGGCACCAGATAATTGCCCGTCGTGCTCGTCGTGAACGCCGTCGGCCCGTTGTACGGGTTCGCCGAGTTGTTGGCGGCCGCGTTCGGGTGGGTGACCGTACTGGTCGGACACTGCACGCGGAAGCTCTGCGCGCCCGCCGGTAACGCGAAGAACACCAGGATCAGCGCCGCGAAACCGCGGCACAGTAGCTGTCTGCTGAGCATACGACCCTCGAGGTTGCCTGTCGGCAATAGCTGCGAAACCTGTGAACTCACGATGGGAGGAGGCTGTTGGAAGTTTGTTGGAGTTATTTTTCCTTGAGCGCGACAATAGGGCCCGGGACGCTCAAACACACTCCTTGCTATGCCTAAGTTTACGTATGTATAAACACGTACGTGTGCGTGTGTTCAAACACCCTATGCCCTCTACAGTAAGACCCTACCCCGCTGTGACGCACGTCATACGGGAACGTGCCCGACTCCTGAGTAGGGTGATTAAGTAAAGCGCACGGGGATTCCTCGGCCCGGGCGGGCCGATGATTTATGTCGAATCCGAAGCGTCAGACCCCGCGAGAATCATTCGCGATAGTTATTGGCCCTTGCCTGGATTCACCGCAGGGGTCCTGCGGTAGTAGCGCGGCAGGTAGATGAACTGCCAGGTGCAGTAACAGTCGTTGGCCTCGAAGCTGGCGTCTTCGAGAGTGAACCCCGTGCGCTTGATCGGGGTCAGCTTCGACTTGCTCGCCACGCCCATGATTCCCCCTGCCGGGGCGGGCACCAGCGTCCAGTCGGCAGCGCCGGTCATGGGATCGAAATACAGGCGCCGCAGATGGCGTCGGGGTATCGGCGAACGCTTGTCGTCCAACAGGTCCTCGAGCGACAGGGGATACTGGCGGCCGCTGGCGTAGTACGAGCCGATCGCCGCGCGAATCTGATCGCCGGCGAACAGCAGCTGTGTTTCCCGCTCGCGCTGCTCGGCTACTGACCAGACCTTGCTCACCATGGTGAGCATGATGCCGATGATCACCACCGTGACCAGGAGGCCGATGTATGTGAATCCTCCCTGGAACGAGCGTAACGCTGGCATGTTGACTACCACGCGGCGAGCGGCGTTCCATCCGTGGCCGATTCGGCGGCTCCGCTGTGCACGTCGCGGATGCCGGGGTGGTCGGGATCTTCGGATTGCACCGCTGTCCAGCTGTCGGCGAGCCTCGTGAACGGATCGACCGGCACCGAGCGCACGTAGCGCTTCTCGGCCAAGTCCGGCAGCGCCTCCGGATACTTGCCCAGATCGGAGTAGTACTTGTCGATGGCTTCGCGCAGGATCGCCAGATCCTGGCGCAGCACCGTCTCCCTGGCGCGCTGCAAAGTGTGAAAATATCGGGGCACGGCAATCGTCAACAACGTGCCGATGATGGCCATCACGATCAGCAGCT
>VBNY01000106.1 GCA_005877705.1 Gammaproteobacteria bacterium | reverse complement strand
CGCGGCGGTGTTGGCTCGAATGAGCGAGCTCGGCATGGTCCTGCAGGTGCATGGTGAAGTCACCGATCCGAGCGTCGACGTGTTCGATCGCGAAGCGCGCTTCATCGACGCGGTGCTCGCCCCGGTCGCCGAGCAGGTTCGCGGGCTGCGGATCGTCTTCGAGCACATCACCACACGCGCCGCCGTGCAGTTCGTGCTCGCCGCGCGCCCCGGGGTCGGCGCCACGATCACCCCCCAGCACCTGCTGCTGAACCGCAACGCGTTGTTCACCGGCGGCCTGCGGCCGCACCACTACTGCCTGCCGGTGCTGAAGAGCGAGCTCGACCGGCGCGCCCTGCTCGAGGTGCTCGCGAGCGGCGACAAACGGTTCTTCCTCGGGACGGACAGCGCCCCGCACGCGCGCCTTGCGAAAGAGGCGGCCTGCGGATGTGCCGGAATCTTCTCGGCGCATGCGGGTATCGAGCTGTACGCGCAGGCGTTCGAGGCCGCAGGCGCGCTCGAGCGTCTGGCAGGGTTCGTGTCCGAGTTCGGGGCGGACTTCTACGGCTTGCCGCGGAACGAGGAACAGGTCACGCTGGTCAGGCAGTCGTGGGAGGTGCCGGCGCACTACCCATTCGGTTCCGAGGAGCTCGTCCCCCTGCGGGCGGGCGAGCGCATCCCGTGGCGCCTGAAAGAGGCCGTATAGCCCGTATGAAGGAGGCCGAGTCGATGCTCATGACGCCGCCGCACGAGGCGGTGGCTCTCATGGCGAGACGCTTTCGGGGCTTTCTGCCGGTCAGCGTCGATGTGGAGACGGGAGGCTTTCGCGCGGCAACCGATGCGCTGCTCGAAGTAGCCGCCGTGCTCATCGACATGGACGCTGACGGCAAGCTGACGCGCGGCGCGACGCACAGCTATCACGTCAAACCCTTCGAAGGAGCGCGGCTGGATCCGGCCTCTCTCAGCATCACCGGCATCGACCCGCATCACCCGCTGCGACCCGCGCTGCCCGAAGGGGACGCGCTGCAGAGGATCTTCAGGGAAGTCCGCCACGCCGTGCGCGCCTACAACTGCCGGCGTGCGATTCTCGTGGGTCACAACGCGGCGTTCGACCTGGCATTCCTGAATGCAGCGGTGACGCGCGCCGACGTCAAGCGCAATCCCTTTCACCCCTTCTCATGCTTCGACACCGCGACGCTGGCCGGCGCGGCCCTCGGGCAAACGGTGCTGGCCAAGGCCGTGACGGTCGCGGGGCTCGAGTGGGACCCGAGCAGCGCGCATTGCGCCGCCTACGATGCCGAGCGCAGCGCGGATATCTTTTGTCTCATCTGCAACCGCTTCCGGGACAGCTATCGCGAAGCCGAAGAACGGGCGCGTGCGCTCGGCTGGCTCAGCGTGCCGGCGACCGAGGCGGCGACTGAAGATCCGCAGATGGAGACGGAGCCCCCGCCGCCGGGCCTGGACATTTAGCCATCAAAGCCCTGGGTACGACCGGCCCGCTATGCGCGGGCAAAAACCACGCTTTTTGCCCGCGGGTTGAACCAGCAACTGGGCTGGCCTGCTGAAACGGCGGCAGGCCGTTTCAGCCAATCAAACAACAGCACCGGCCTCGCTCAGCAGCTTCTTGAGCTCCCCGCTGCGGTACATCTCGAGCGCGATGTCGCAGCCGCCGACCAGCTCGCCCTTGACGTAAAGCTGCGGATAAGTCGGCCAGTTCGAGAAGCGCTTGAGCGCCTCGCGCAGCTCGGGCTCCTCGAAGATGTTGACGTGCTTGAACTCGGCTCCCACGGCGCGCAAAGCCGCAACCGTCTGCGCGGAAAAGCCGCACTGGGGGAAGTCGGGCGTGCCCTTCATGAACAGCACGACCGGGCTCGAGCCGAGCTCCGCCTTGATTCTCTCGACGACATCCATCGCATTCACCTCATTCATACGCCGCGCATCTCCTTCATCTGGCGGCGCGCGGCGCGCCGGATAACAGATCGCCTCGGGCTCGCCGCCGCCTGTCGAGCTCCGCGATGAGCCGCCACTGCTGCGCGGGGCTCATCGAGATCCATTGCTCGATCTCCGCGCCGGTTCTCAGACAGCCGCAGCAGTATCCCCGTGCGTCCAGGGAGCACACGTTGATGCACGGAGACGGCGGCCGGTTCGGCCGGTCCGCGGGCACAGGTTCAGGCCGCATCCGCCGATGATGTCACATCGGCAGTCGCCACGCGCAGCACGCAAGCTGCAGCTTCGGTAACGTTGAATTATGGGGGGGCCTCGCCTATTCTTCAACGCGCCTGAAGCACGACCCGGGGCAGCCAGAACAAGAACTTGGACGGCCCTGAGGCTTAAGCAGATTTCCAAGGGGAGCCACGCCATGAACCCGTTGAACAACCATCGTCAGTCCCTGATTCTCGGCATCGTCCTCGCGCTGCTGCTGGCGCTCGGGATCGGCGGTTTCCACTTCAACCCGCCCGCAATGGCCCGCTGGTTGCACATCGTGGCGGGCGTGTTCTGGATCGGCCTGCTGTACTACTTCAACGTCGTGCAGACGCCGGCGATGGCGGATGCCGCCGCCGACAAGGGCGGCCCGGGTGGCGCGGCCATCAACAAATACGTCGCACCCAGGGCGCTGTTCTGGTTCCGGTGGGCCGCGCTGGTGACCTGGCTGGCCGGGGCGTGGCTACTCGGATCGAGGTTCCTGCAGGCCTTCACCCTGGGCGCCGGCGTGGATGATCCCGCCCATTATTTTCTGATCATCGGCATCGGCGCCTGGCTGGGAACGATCATGCTGTTCAACGTCTGGGCGCTGATCTGGCCGAATCAGAAGAAGATTCTCGGCATCGTGCCCGCCAGCGACGAGGAGAAGGCCAAGGCGCGGCGGGTCGCGCTGCTGGCCTCGCGCACCAACTTCGTGCTCTCGATCCCGTTGCTGATGTGTATGGCGGCGAGCCACACCCTGAGCCAAGGCCTGCCCTTCGTCGGCCAGTAAGCGCTCGCGCGAGCGGCGCCCGAACACTGCAGCGGCGCCGCCCGCCTTGGCAAGCAGACACTTCGCTGCCGGGCTCGGCGCGAGTAGCCTTAGGCCCCATGCTCGAGCTTCCCGCCGATCTCGGTAGCCAGGTTGCCGCCGCGCTTCGCGAGGATCTCGGCAGCGGCGATGTCACGGCTCAACTCGTACCCCCCGACCAGCGGGTGCGCGGCCGCATCATCACGCGGGAGGACGCCATTCTCTGCGGTCGTCCCTGGGTTGATGAAACGTTCCGCCAACTCGATGCCGACATCCGGCTCGAGTGGCACGCCGCGGACAGCGAGCGGATCGCCGCGGGCCAGGAGCTCGTCCACATCCAGGGTCGCGCTCGTGCGGTTCTGAGCGGCGAGCGTACGGCGCTCAACTTCCTGCAGCTGCTGTCAGCCACGGCGACCGCCGCACGCCGCTTCGTCGAGGCAGTGGCCGGCACGGGGTGCACCATCCTCGACACGCGCAAGACCCTGCCGGGACTGCGAACCGCGCAGAAGTACGCCGTGCGCTGCGGCGGGGCCCACAACCATCGTATCGGCCTGTACGACATGGTGCTCATCAAGGAGAACCACATCGCCGCGGCGGGCTCGCTGCTCGCCGCCGTGACGGCGGCCAAGCGTGCAGGGACGGGCAAGCCGATTGAAGTGGAAGTGGAATCTGTCGCAGAGCTCGAGGAGGCGCTCGCAGCCGCGCCGGACGTTGTCATGCTGGATGATTTCACTCAGGCCGAGCTCAGCGCGGCGGTCGCCCTGAAGCGCGCGCGTGGGCGGGCGGTGAAGCTCGAAGCATCGGGAAGCGTGAGTCTCGAGCGCGTGCGCGCGATCGCGGAGACGGGTGTCGACTACATCTCTGTCGGCGCGCTCACGAAGAACATTCGAGCGGTCGATCTCTCCATGCGGCTGGAGTTCGCCGCTTCTTGACCGGGGCCCCCGCGAAATTGAGCATCTTGCTCGTCGGGGCGAGCTGGCGGAGCTAGGTAAAGCTCAATTTCGTGGGGTGGTCTACGCAACAGCCGCCTTGAGCACGCGCTGCGGTTGGGCGATGCCGTAACCCTGCGCGTAATCGACACCGAGACTGGTGAGCATCTGGATGATCTCGGCGTTCTCGGCG
>VBNY01000245.1 GCA_005877705.1 Gammaproteobacteria bacterium | reverse complement strand
GATGGTCGCGCAAGTGCCGTTCGATCCGCTGACCGGCCTCAAGTCGTTTGTCGTGGCTAATGCGCTGACCGAGATACAGGCGCCCAAGGAAATCATTTCGCCTCTGGTGCAGCAATTACCCAAGCTGTGGGAGTTGTTCCACAACTTCGGCATGACCACCTTGGAGCTGAACCCGATCCGCATGCGAGACGATGCCAAGGGGCGCCTCACACCGGTAGCCTGCGATTTCAAGTGCGGTTTCGATCGCGACGATCCCCGCTGGCTGCGTCTGCAGCTGCCGTCGCATCTGTTCGCCGCCGATTATTCTCACTTCGAGCAGGAGATCAATCAGCTGCGTACCCACCAGGGTCAGAGCGACGTCTACGTCATCAATGACAGGGGAACCGTGCTGGCGCCCACCTTTGGCGGCGGCGACAACTCACAAGTCACGCAGATCCTGGGTGACGATGCGATCATCTCTTCGGACTTCGGCGGCAATCCTCCGTACGAGAAGATGAGGCAGGTGGCACGCATCTGCTTCAAGCACTGGTTGAGCCAGGCGAACGTACTGTTCGTGATCGGCGGACAGTCGAACAACACTGACATCCATGAAACGCTGCGCGCGATAGCGGACGCCCTGCGCGAGCATTTCAGCGCGTACGGCCCGACGCCGTTGTATGTCGTGGTTGGCCGCGGAGGCCCGAACCTCGTGCGTGGCATGGGAGCGATACGTGACAGCTGCGAAGTTCTCGGCATCCCCTACCGGATCTTCGGCTTCGACTCGGATATCAGCGAGGTGATCCAATATGCGAAGCGGGTTGACGCGTGGATGAAGAGCGGTGGCCGCAGCGAGATTGCTGCGCGCCTGAGTCATGTGTGAAGCGGGAGGTTGGGGTGGACCGGCAGGGCCTCGGTGACTTTAAATATTTCGTGGGCATCAGTTCGCTTGCGCAGATTGCTTCGCGTGAGGACCGCATATGCGTGCTCAACATCCTGGGCGGTGAATCGAGCGCGGTGACTCCTGTAAGCCACGGCTACTCGGGCGGCAACGTTGTGTTTGGCACCTCACCGGGACGCTGCGGAGAAGTGCTGAAGACGGCCCTAGGCGACATCCCGGTCTATAACAACGTGCGGGAAGGCCTCGAGGCTGGCCACCGCTTTAACTGCGGTGTGGTGTATCTGCCACCGTCGGCAGCTCGCGACGGTGTGGCCGAGCTGATCCGCGTGAACCCTGACCTGCGCAAGATCTTCATCATCACCGAGAAGATTGCGGTGCGCGATGCGCGTGAGATCCGTGCGATGGGGCAGCAAGGGCGGGTCGACATCTTCGGCGCCAATTCCCTGGGGGTGGTCGACACATGGAATCGAGTGCGTATCGGCGGCGCATTGGGAGGAGACGATCCCGGAGTCATGCTGCGGCCCGGAAGCATCGCGATTCTTTCCAACTCCGGTGGTTTCTCCAGCACGATCGCGCAGTACCTGCGCATGGCCGGCTGGGGCACGACAACGGTGATTTCCAGCGGCAAGGACGTATATATTCATTACGCGGCGCCGGAGTTCGCGTTTGCGCTCGCGAACGACGAGCGCAGCAAGGCCGCGGTGCTGTACTGCGAACCGGGAGGCTATTACGAGCTCGACGCACGTTTCACCAAGCCGGTCGTCGCGTGCGTGGTAGGCCGTTGGAAGAGCAAGCTCACCAGAGCCGTTGGCCACGCAGGTGCGATGGCAGGCGGCGGCGATGATGCGCGTGCCAAGGAACGCTGGTTCATGGAGAAGTTCGGCATTGACGGGGTGTTCATCCCGGAGAGACCTGTGTACTCGACCAAGGGCGCTGTCGTGACCAACATCGCGCATATCCCCGCTGCCCTGGCGGCCGTAATGCACGCCAACGGGATCAGGCCCGACTTCTCGTCCGCGGGGAATCTGGCGCTTAAGCCGTGGTTCGCATCCAACCAAGGCGTGGAGCTACCGCTAGAACTCGAGCTACCGGTTGTAGAGGCGCTCGCACCCTACAATGAGCAGATCGCCGCGCTCAACCGCCAGATTGGCGCAGTCGTGCCACGGCAAGCCCTGAAGGACGCTTCAGGGGCTTCACAAATGAATGCCTCAACGCAGGTTAGCAGTCTGCATGGCGTGTCGGTACTGGATGCTGCCCGGCGCTCGTTGGAGGCCAATGTCTGCCTGACACTACTTAGGGAATTCGGCAGCGACAACGAGCACCATCTGCTTGCGGTCGCAATTGCCGCGCACGTCAATCTGCATGGCACGAGCGAGTTGGCTGCAGCACAGGCGGCGCGCGAGGCCGGTAATGCCCCGAACGCCATACTGGCCGCGGTTGCTGCCATTATAGGGCCGCAACGCCAGAATGCGGCGCGCGCCGCGGTGAAGCTCATGAACGAGCGCTTCGCCGCTGCGGGGCTGGCGAGCGCCGTTGATGAGCGGTTCGAGATTTCATGCATCGACCCGACAGGTTGCGAAATCCTGGTCACCTCAGCGCGCGATGATCGCGCCGAGGCCATGCTCGCGGCGCTGGCGGCGCGGGGTGCGCAGTCGGTCCCGGTACGCTGGTTGCAGAGCCTGCCAGGCCACCCCACCTTCGATGCCGTGCTCGCGGCCATCACGACCACGCTGGGCTGGAGTCCACTGATGCGCAAACGCATCTCGCGTTTGACAGCCGAAAGCCTGCCTTGGTGGCTGCAGCTGTTCGGTGCGCTGATCGGGGCATCGGCGCCGGCGTTACGACACGAGAAGGAACGTTTCTGCGGAGTCGCTCTTGAAGAGATGCTCAACGAACGCAGCCTGGCCGAGATCTGCTTCATCGCCTTGTTCGGCTTGCAGCCGGGGCCGAAGGATTTGTTCGCGTTCCAGCACCTCGTGGGTCTGCTGCTGACGAATGGGCCTGGAGCGATCTCGGCCCAGGGGGCCAAGGGGGCGGTTTCTGCCGATGGCCCGGAGAGTCCCGAGCGCGTGCAGCTGAATAAGGCGCTGATCGGCTTCCTGACGCACTCGGGCTACACCCATGGGGGCAACGGTTACGAGGGCGTCGCCTTCCTGAGCGAGCAGTTTCGAGACAGTGCGCTTACCGATCCAGGCGACCCACAGCACGGCATCGATATTGCCGCCATGGCCACACGATGCGCGCAGCAATACGCAAACTACAAGGCTCGGAGCAAGAGCTCGGGAGCCGCGGATATCGCCAAAATCCCGGGTGTCAATCACCCCGTATTCAAGGACAAGCCGGTCAACCTGGACCCGCGGGAGGTGTTTATCCGCGAGATCTACCGGCAGCGCGGCGAATACAACGTGTTTCACGCGTTCTATCATGCGCTGGTGGAGGCGCTGTTCTCTGCAGGCGTTTCGCGCAATGTCTACTGTGTCAACATCGATGCGGTGATCGCCGCGTTGCTGCTGCAAATGGTGTGGGAGCCGTTGCGTCGGGGAGAGATCAGCGCAGGGGAGCTGGAGACCGCAGCCTTCAGTGTGTTTCTCTACTCCCGCATGCTTGGCTGCGCCGCCGAGATCGACGACCACATGAATCGCGGTCGCAACATGGATACCCGGACTCCGGCCGTGCAATGTCGGTTCGTGGCGTGAGCGGTTACATCCGGCTGGCTCGGTCAAGCCGGTCAGCTTACCTGGGGTCAGGTCCTTCGACTCGCAACGCCCACTTGGGCCGACTCGGCCGAACGGGGCGCGCCCAACTCGGCCACACCGTTGGCGACGGCGTGGTGATCCGGACTGCGATCGAGGCCGGCGCCCCCCACGATCTGGGGCTGCGCGTTGATAAATGGCCCCTTCTGGGCGCTTGGGACTGGCCTGCGTCGGCTCTTGCGCCACAGATCGTATAGTGTCAGCCCGCCGGTAAGGGTCGCGAGCGTCGCGAAATAGGCCGGCGGTCCGAAAGCGTGGATCAGGCTGCCCGCAAGCACAGGCCCGGCAGCTGCGGCGGTACCATTCGAGAGCAGCAGAACACTGCTCGCCGCGACCATCTGCGCAGGTTCGAGCTTGTCGTTGACGTGCGAGACGGCGAGCGAATAGAGCGTCAGCACGAAGCCGCTGAAGAGTGCCGCGAGCGTCAGAAATATCGCCCGCGGCATCGGGCCGAAGGCTACGATGCTGCTCGCGGCAAGCGTAGCGAGCGTACAAACGCCGGCAATCACAGTGCGGCGATCGATACGATCCGACAGCCTGCCGACCGGGTACTGCGTCACCACCGCGGCGAGAATGCTGACGGCCATGAATGTGGCAACCCCTGCAGTCTCCAAGCCGCTGAGCCGTGCGTACACCGGGCCCATCGAGAAGATGATGGAGGAGATCATGCCTGACACGGCGATCGCCACCACGCCGAGGGGAGAATTGCGGTACAGGTCACGATAGCGGACCGGGCGGGGCTCGGCGCGCTCCGGAGCCTGCTGAGCGGAAACGACTATGGGAACCATCGCCAGGGAGATCAGCGCCGAGACGAGCATGAACGGAGTGGACGAGCGCGGGTTCGACAGCACCAGCAGGAACTGCGCTGCGCCGAGTCCCACATATAATATGAGCATGTAAACCGCGAGCAACCGACCGCGGTTTGTGCGGCTTGCGCTACCGTTGAGCCAGCTCTCGGCAACCACGTAGATGCCGGCGAAGCAGACTCCGGTGATCAGGCGCATCGCGCCCCAAGGAAGCGGATGTACGAAACAGGCCTGGACTAGAATCGCGGCCGAGGCGATC
>VBNY01000244.1 GCA_005877705.1 Gammaproteobacteria bacterium | reverse complement strand
CCATGGCCGCCAGGTGATCGCGCCAATGCTGATCCAACATGCGCAGCATCACGTCCTTCTCGACGTGGCGCATGATGGGCGCGCCGATGCGGCTCACTTTGACCTCGTATGCCTCGTCGACCGCGCGAACCAGCCGGTCCCGCAGGATCTGCTCTTCGAGCTCCGGCTCCTGCTGCAGCCAGGCCTGCGGCTCCACGCGCACGTTGAAGTCCCTGAGGAGCGCCGCCGACAGCCCCTGCAGGTCCCAATCCGCCGCCGAGGCATGCTTGGGCAGATACTGATCGATCAGACCGCCGACCGCCTCCTGCATGATGCCGCGGATGGCGGCGGACAGATCGTCGGTGCCCATGATCTCGGTGCGCTGCTGGTAGACGACCTTGCGCTGATCGTTCGCGACGTCATCGAACAGCAGCAGCTGCTTGCGGATGTCGAAGTTGTGGGCCTCGACCTTGCGCTGCGCCTTCTCGATCTGGCGGGTGAGCATGCCGCTCTCGATCACCTCGCCTTCCTTCATGCCCGCCATCTGCAGCAGGCGCTTGGTGCGCGTCGGGTCGCCGAAAATGCGCATCAGGTTGTCTTCCATCGACAGATAGAAGCGACTCGAGCCTGGATCGCCCTGACGGCCCGAGCGCCCGCGCAGCTGATTGTCGATGCGGCGGGACTCGTGGCGCTCGGTGCCGACGATGTGCAGGCCGCCCGCGGCCAGAACCTTGTCGTGCCGCGTCTGCCACTCCGCCCGCACGCGCTCGCGCGTGGCATCGTCGACTTCGCCGAGGCCCGCGAGCTCGGCCTCCAGGTTGCCGCCGAGCACGATGTCGGTGCCGCGGCCGGCCATGTTGGTGGCGATGGTCACGGTGCCCGGCCGGCCGGCCTGCGCGACGATGTGCGCCTCACGCTCGTGCTGCTTGGCGTTCAGCACCTGATGCGCAGTGCCTTCCTTCTGCAGCAGACCCGAGAGAAATTCGGACGTCTCGATCGAGGTGGTGCCGACCAGCACCGGCTGCTCGCGCTGCGCGCAATCCTGGATGTCTTCGATGATCGCCTTGAACTTGTCGCTCTGCGTGAGATACACGAAGTCGGACATGTCCTTGCGGATCATCGGCCGGTGCGTCGGGATGACGACGACCTCGAGGCCGTAAATCTGCAGGAACTCCGGCGCCTCGGTGTCCGCGGTACCGGTCATTCCGGCGAGCTTCTTGTAGAGGCGGAAGTAGTTCTGGAACGTGATCGAGGCGACCGTCTGGTTCTCCTCGCGCACGCGCACGCCTTCCTTGGCTTCAACCGCCTGATGCAGACCGTCGGACCAGCGCCGCCCGGGCATCGTACGGCCGGTGAACTCATCAACGATGATGACCTCGCCGTTGCGCACGATGTACTCGACGTCGCGCTTGTAGAGCGCGTGGGCGCGAAGCGCCGCATTGAGGTGATGCATCAGGCGGATGTTGGCGGGGTCATACAGGCTCTCGCCCTCGCGCAACAGCCCCGTCTGCAGCATGAGCTGCTCGACGTGCTCGTGACCCTCTTCCGTGATGTGGACCTGCTTGGTTTTCTCCTCCACGGAGAAGTCTCCAGGCCCGTTCTCCTCGATCTGACGCTTCAGCCGCGGCACGAGCTGGTTGATGCGCAGGTACAGCTCGGTGCTCTCCTCCGCGGGTCCGGAGATGATGAGCGGCGTGCGCGCCTCGTCGATGAGAATCGAGTCGACCTCGTCGACGATGGCGTAGCTCAAGCCCCGCTGCGCCCGGTCCTCGAGGCGGAAGGCGAGGTTATCGCGCAGGTAGTCGAACCCGAACTCGTTGTTGGTGCCGTACGTGATGTCGCACGCGTAGGCGTCGCGCTTCTCCTGCGGGGTCTGGGCGTTCTTGATCACGCCGACCGTGAGCCCGAGGAAGCGGTAGATCGGGCCCATCCAGTCCGCATCGCGCTGGGCGAGGTACTCGTTCACCGTGACGATGTGAACACCCTCGCCGGACAAGGCATTCAGATAGGCGGGGAGCGTCGCAACCAGCGTCTTGCCTTCGCCAGTGCGCATCTCGGAGATCATGCCGCGGTGCAGGGTGATGCCGCCGATGAGCTGCACGTCGAAGTGGCGCATCTTGAGGGTGCGCCGGGACGCTTCCCGCACGACCGCGAAGGCTTCCGGCACGAGCTCGTCCAACGTCGTCCCTGCCTTCAGCCGCTGACGGAACTCCTCGGTCTTGGCGCGCAGCGCCTCATCGCTCGAGCCCTGGATCTGGGGCTCGAGCTCATTGGCGGCGCGCACGTATCGGCCGTAGCTGCGGACGAGCCGCTCATTGCGGCTCCCGAAAACGCGCGTGAGAAATTGCAGCAACTTGACAATCCTGAAGCGAAAAACACTTGGCCCAACAGGCGCTTATCCCTCGGGTTGGGCTTTGGTAAAGGGGCGTATTGTACGCAATAGACGCTTCAGGCGGGCAATTGGTTCGGCCACGGGAAAATCAAGGCCGCGCGCCGAATCTCCAGCGATGCGTTTTTTGCGGCGGCTCGAGTGAAGTGAGCTCGTCTGCTCACGAGCACAGCTTCGCTCCGGCGGACTGGGTGATCAGTGGCGGCCGACGTAAGAGAGCGGATCGACCTGACGGCCGTTGCGCAGCACTTCGAAGTGCACGTGGGGACCGGTCGAATGGCCGGTCGAGCCCAGCAGAGCTACCGGCTCGCCGCGCTTTACCGTCTGACCCACGCTGACCAGCGCGCGTTCGTTGTGCGCGTAGCGGGTGACATAGCCGTCACCGTGGTTGATCTCGACCAGATTGCCGTAGCCCGATCGAGCACCCGCCCAGGTGACGACTCCGGCAGCCACGGCGATGACGTTGGCGCCGGCGGTGCCTGCGAAATCCACGCCCTTGTGGTAGGCCTCATGGCCGCTGAACGGATCTTCCCGCTTGCCGAAGTAGGATGAAATGAATCCCGCGGTCACGGGACGTCCCTCGGGATGGATCTGCTCCTTCAGGTCGCGCGCCAGGATGACGTTCTCGAGGGCGGCGAGCTGTGAATCGCGCAGGCTGACACTTTGCTCCAGCGCGCCGAGCATCTTCGCGAGGTCGGGGATCTGTGCGCTGACCCCCTCGCCGTCCGCTTCGGGGCCACCGCTGGGTGGGGAGCGGTCGAAGTCGAATTCGTGGTTGTCGATGTCGGCCATCTCGGTGAGACGCTTGCCGAGCGCATCCAGGCGAATCACGTGCGCATTGATCTCGCCCAGGCGCATGGCCATCGCGTCCACCCGCTCCTGGACCCGTGCCCTGACGTCTGCGATCTGCGTCTTCTGCTCGGCCAGCACCGCGGCCCAGCGTCCCGTCTCGCCCAGCGCGAGCTGCTGACTGCCGCCCCTGCCGAGGCGCATACCCAGCCCAAAGGCGGTGCCTAGAATGCCTAAGGCGACTGCAGCGATGATCGCAAGCGTAACGGGGTGCGCGAGATTGAGCTCTCGCACCCAGCCTACGCGCCTAGAAAAGACGATAACGTTCATAACATGCGCTCCGGACGCGTGTACCTGTGCCCCGTATGGGTGACCCCGTATCGGTGGGCAGGCAACGCAACCTGAACGCACGAGCCGTGCCCGGGCTTATATCGCCCTGTTCTCGTTCGAAAAACTTGCGCCCTGCTGGCAACCCCGCTGTCATGGCTCCTCGCTTTAGACCGGTGGCTTTGCGTCCCCGCCTTTCGGCGGGTTTGCCTGCGGAGCCTGGTCGAAAGCCGGGTCGCCTTTAGTGGCGGCCCCCAGAGCTCCTATCAGCAAACTGAATATGCCTAATATGGCTGGACGAAACAAGCGGCGTACTTCCCGAATACGGGGTTCGGGCGGACGACGGTCAAAAAGGGCAGATTCTGTTAAAGACCTGCTGGCCCGCGCTGCGCCAGCCTTGACACGCCTCACAGATCAGACCGCCCGGCAGGCGTTCTGGCGGAGCTGGCTGGAAGCCCATCTTCCCGCGGACTTCGTCCGGCGATTGTCGGGGGTCGTGGAACGGGACGGCACCCTCGTCATCTTCGCTGAGTCGGCAGCGTGGTCCGCCCGGCTGCGCTACGCGATCCAGGAGCTCGAGCCCGAGATCCGCGCATGCCAGCCGGGGATCGCGCAGGTCACCGTCAGCGTGCTACCAAGGAGCTAGGATCCCGGCAGGACCGGAGCTTCGATGTAAGAGATGGGCGTCTCGTCGTAGGACTCGAACATCACCTCATCCCAGGCCGAGGAGTCGCTGAGCAACGAGCGCAGCAGCCGGTTGTTCAGCGCGTGACCCGACTTGTGGCCGCTGAACTCGCCGATGAGACTGTGCCCCAGCAGGTACAGGTCGCCGATCGCATCGAGGATCTTGTGCTTCACGAACTCGTCCTCGTAGCGCAGGCCGTCCTCGTTCAACACGCGAAAATCATCGAGCACGATCGCGTTGTCGAGGTTGCCGCCGAGAGCTAGATTGCGCGAGCGCAGCGACTCGAGGTCGCGCATGAAGCCGAACGTGCGCGCGCGGCTCACTTCCTTCAGGAAGGACGTCGTGGAGAAGTCCATCGACGCCCGCTGCGCGCGCCGCTTGAAGATCGGGTGATTGAACTCGATCTCGAAATTGACCTTGAAGCCGTCGAAGGGATCGAACTGCGCCCACTTGTCGCCGTCGTC
>VBNY01000078.1:15854-16242 GCA_005877705.1 Gammaproteobacteria bacterium | reverse complement strand
TTGAGCACCCGATTCAGCAGCCAGTCGTTCTCGCAGGCGTGCACGCCGTTGACACGGTTGTACGCGCACATCACTGCGCCCGGTGCGCCCCGTTCGATCGCCAGCTGAAAGGCGAGCAGATCGGACATGCGCGCCTGATCCGCGGCGATGTCGGAGCTGACAACCATGCGACCGGTCTCCTGATCGTTGAGCGCGAAGTGCTTCACCGTTGCGATGACGTGCCGCGACTGAATACCTCGCACCTGCTCCCCGACCATGACCCCGGCCAGCAGCGGATCCTCGCCTGCGTACTCGAAGTTGCGGCCGTTGCGTGGTTCGCGCACGAGATTGAGGCCGCCCGCGAGCAGCACGTTGAAGCCCGAATCGCGGGCCTCCGAGCCGATCATTG
>VBNY01000078.1:14979-15789 GCA_005877705.1 Gammaproteobacteria bacterium | reverse complement strand
TGGCGTCTCCCGCTGGGTCGCCACGCCCAGTCCCGCATCGGTTTCCCACAACGGGGGAATTCCGAGCCGGGGAATACCGCGGACGTAGCCGGCGGAGCCGGCGCGCGCCTCGGGCATCTGCACGAAGTGTTTGGCCGCGTAATTCGAGCCGAAGTACCCGAATACCAGCGTCAGCTTCTCGTCCTCGGTCAGCTCGCGTAGCACGAGCGCCGCGCGTTCCTCGGGGCTTTTCGCTGCATCCAGCCAAGCCGGCGTATCCGCAACGGCGCCCGGCACGCTGCCGAGCACGGTCAGGACCGCCACGAAAAAAACGCCCGTTGCCACAACCGGCATGCTGTTCGCGGGAAAAGTCACGCCTTTTCCCGCGGGATGAAACAGCCGCCAGGCTGGCTGCTCAAAGGGCCGCCAGGCCGCTTTGAGCCAATAAAAAAAAGCCCCGCGCGAAGCGGGGCCTCAAGGATGGCGCGGAAATAGGGGGGTCTCGTTCCGCGTCTTTCAGGGCCGCGTTTTGCCTAGGTAGCATCGCGCGAACCCTCAACCGTTGACGAAAGCGTATCGACTGTTCATTACAGAATCGATACCTCTTTCGAGGGGCGCCTACATGTCCATTCCGCCCATGCCGCCAGGCGGCATGCCGCCGTGGCTGTGCTCCTCGTCCTTCGGAGCCTCGGCCACCATCACCTCAGTCGTGAGCAGCAGGCCGGCAACGGACGCCGCGTTCTGCAGCGCGAGCCGCGCGACCTTGGTCGGATCCAGGATGCCCTGCTCGATCAGGTCGCCGAACTCGCCCGTCGCGGCGTTGTAGCCGAA
>VBNY01000078.1:0-14793 GCA_005877705.1 Gammaproteobacteria bacterium | reverse complement strand
TCCTCGACGCGCGCCTTCTTCTCCTTCATCTCGATCTCGGTGGCCGCGCCGACCTTGACGACGGCGACGCCGCCGGAGAGCTTCGCGACACGCTCCTGCAGCTTCTCCTTGTCATAGTCGGAGGTGGCCTCCTCGGCCTGCTGCCGGATCGACTCGATGCGCGCCTTGATGTCGGCCTGCTTGCCGGCGCCGTCGATGATGGTGGTGTTCTCCTTCTCGACGACGATCTTCTTGGCTTCGCCGAGATCGTTGATCGAGGCCTTCTCGAGCGTCAGGCCCACCTCGTCGGAGATGACCGTGCCGCCGGTGAGGACCGCGATGTCCTGCAGCATGGCCTTGCGGCGGTCGCCGAAGCCGGGAGCCTTGACGGCGGCCACCTTGAGGATGCCGCGGATGTTGTTGACGACCAGCGTCGCCAACGCCTCGCCCTCCACATCCTCCGCGACGACGAGCAGCGGCCGGCCCGACTTCGCCACGCCCTCGAGCAGCGGCAGCAGCTCGCGGATATTGGAAATCTTCTTGTCGACCAGCAGGATGACCGGCTTCTCGAGCTCCACCGTCTGGTTCTGCTGGTTGTTGATGAAGTAGGGCGACAGATAGCCGCGGTCGAACTGCATGCCCTCGACCACTTCCAGCTCGTTGTCGAGACCCGAGCCTTCCTCGACCGTGATCACCCCTTCCTTGCCGACCTTCTCCATCGCATCGGCGATCGTCTTGCCGATCGACTCGTCGGAGTTGGCGGAAATCGTGCCGACCTGCGCGATCGCCTTGGAGTCCTTGCAGGGCTTGGAGAGCTTCTTCAAGTCCTCGACGACGGCGGTCACCCCCTTGTCGATGCCGCGCTTGATATCCATCGGGTTGCGGCCCGAGGCGACGGCCTTCAGGCCCTCGCGGATGATCGCCTGCGCGAGCACCGTGGCGGTCGTGGTGCCGTCACCTGCCTCATCCGAGGTGTTGGACGCGACTTCCTTCACCATCTGCGCGCCCATGTTCTCGAACTTGTCCTTGAGCTCGATCTCCTTCGCAACGGATACCCCGTCCTTGGTGACGGTGGGAGCGCCGAAGCTCTTCTCGAGCACGGCGTTACGTCCCTTGGGACCGAGAGTCGCCTTCACGGCGTTGGCGAGGACGTTCACGCCCTTGAACATGCGCTGGCGCGCGTCATCGCTGAATCGGACTTCTTTGGCTGCCATTGTCGTGATCCTCGCTTACTTGCCTTCAATCACGGCCATGACGTCTTCTTCGCGCATGACCAGGAGATCTTCACCGTCGACCTTGACCTCCGTTCCGCCGTACTTGCCGAACAGGATCTTGTCGCCGACCTTGACATCGAGGGGACGGACCTGGCCGTCTTCGAGAATCTTGCCTTTGCCGACCGCGACGATCTTTCCCTGCACCGGCTTTTCTGCCGCGGTATCGGGAATCACGATGCCGCCCGGGGAGGTACGCTCCTCATCCAAGCGCTTCACGATGACGCGGTCATGAAGAGGACGAATCTTCATGGGGGACGCTCCTTAAAGCATTAAGTTAAGTAAATTGGGGACCCTGGTGCGCCGAGGAGTTATTAGCACTCCCCGCCTGCGGCTGCCAATGATAGGCGGCTGAATCTTGATTTCAAGCCCATCCGGGACTTTTTTGCGATGATTGCGCCGGTTGCGGCAGCAGCCTCGTAGAGCCCCATGGCCCCCGATGCGATCCTGGTTCTGAGCACGTGCCCCGACGAGCAGACGGCTGCCCGGATCGCCCGCGACCTGGTGGCGGACGGCCTCGCGGCCTGCGTCAACCGGATCGCCTCTGTCCGCTCGACTTACTGGTGGCAGGAACGGATCGACGATGAACCCGAAGTGCTGCTGATCATCAAAACCTTGAGCTCCCGCTATTTGGACGTCGAAATGCGGCTCAGGTCACTCCACCCCTACGAGGTACCGGAAATTATCGCGCTGCCGATACTGGCCGGCTCCGAGACCTACCTGTCATGGTTGCGCGCTGCCATTCGATGAAACCCACCGCCGCTCGCCAAGGGTCCTTGCTTGTCGCGGCCGCCCTGCTGCTCTGCGGCACGGGCGTCGTGCATGCTACGCCCGCGCCCCAGTCCGCACCCGGCTCTACCGGTATCGACGCCGTGCTGGGCGCTGCCCGCGCGCAGTCCGGCGGAGACGACTTCCTGCCGGTGGACGAAGCCTTTCGCTTCGACGCGGTTGCTGACGGCCCCGACCGGGTGCGCCTGAACTGGGAGATCGCCGACGGGTACTACCTGTATCGCAGCCGCGTGAAGGCCGCCACCCCGAGCGACCGTGCCCAGCTCGGCACGTTGGAGTTGCCCACCGGCCAGACAAAGAGCGACGAGTACTTCGGCAGGCAGGAGGTCTATCACCACGAGCTCGTGGCCCGGGTTCCGGTCGCGCGCTCAGCCGGCAGCGGGCTCGAGCTGCCGCTGCAGGTGACCTACCAGGGCTGCGCCGACGCCGGCCTGTGCTATCCGCCGGTGACGAAGACGGTGCGCGTGAGCCTGCCCCCAGGGCAGGCTCCCTCGGGGTCCACTGGCGCGGCCCGTGACGCCGGTGGCTCCTCCGGCTTCGTCTCGGAGCAGGACTGGTACGCCTCGCTCGCGCGCTCTGGAAACATCTTCATCATGCTCGGGGGCTTCTTCCTGGCCGGCCTGGTGCTGGCCTTCACCCCCTGCGTGCTGCCCATGGTGCCGATCCTCGCGGGAATCATCGCCGGGCACGGCAAGAACGTCACGACGGGCCGCGCGTTCGCGCTATCCCTGACTTACGTGTTGGGCATGGCCTTCACCTACACGATTGCGGGTGCGGTGTGCGCGGCCGCCGGCAAGCAGGTGCAGGCCGTATTCCAGCAGACCTGGATTCTCGTGTTGTTCGCGGCGCTGTTCATCGCACTGGCGCTGTCGATGTTCGGACTGTTCACGCTGCAGATGCCGGCGGCGGTTCAGACGCGCATCGCGAGCATCAGCAACCGGCAGTCGGCCGGCACCTTCGGCGGCGTCGCGGTGATGGGCATTCTGTCGGCGCTCATCGTCACGACCTGCGTCGGGCCGGCGCTGGTCGGCGCCCTCGCAGTGATCAGCCAGACGGGTCAGATCGTGCGCGGCGCGGCGGCGCTGTTCGTGATGAGCCTCGGGATGGGCACCCCGCTGCTGCTCGTGGGCGCATCGCAGGGAAGGCTGCTCCCCAAAGCCGGCCCGTGGATGGACACGGTGAAGAAGCTGTTCGGCGTGATGATGCTGGGCGTTGCGGCCTGGATGCTCGTTCGTGTCGCGCCCGGACGCGCGGCGCTCGTGCTGTGGGCCATGCCGGTTCTCGCCGGCGCTTGGGTGCTGTTGATGGTCACGTTCAAGCGGCGCGAGGCGAGGTTGCCTGCGCGTGCGGCCGGCATCGCGTTCGCCCTTTACGGCATCGCCCTGATCGCCGGCTCGGCGCTCGGCGGTACCGATCCGCTGGCACCGATTCCCATCGCCGGGGGCAGTCAGCGCGAGCTGCCGTTCCGCAGCATCAAGTCGGTGGCGGACCTGGAGCGGGAAGTCGCCCGGGCGAGGTCCCTCGGCCGGACCGTGTTGGTGGATTTCTATGCGGACTGGTGCACGTCGTGCAAGGAAATGGAAAAGTACACGTTCACCGATTCCGGGGTGCAGGCCGCCCTCACCGGCACGGTGCTGCTGCGGGCCGACGTCACTGACAACGATGCGGACGATCAGGCGCTGCTGAAGCGCTTCGGGATCTTCGGTCCGCCGACGATCGCCTTCTACGGGGCCGATGGCCAGGAGCGCGCCAACTACCGGGTCGTGGGCTACATGAGGGCCGGCGCGTTTGCTGTTCGGGCGCGCGCCGCGCTGCAATCGACCGCGAAGCCAACCGGACCTGACTCGCGGGCAGTGGCAAGCACCTCGTGACGACGGGCTCCGCTACCGCGCTGAACAGGTTTGTCTTCGTAACGGCCCTGCTGCTCGCAGCCGGCGCAGGGGGTTTCCTCGCGCATCGGCTGGTGGGATCGCGGGCTGCGTCGCTGACGGCGGCGCCCGCGCCAGCGCAGGTGCCGGCGCGCACCCTGGTGTCGCAATCACCCTCCGAGCCGGAGGTGGCTCCGCCGGGGCGCTCAGTACCCGAGCGGCTGCCGGAGATCTCGCTCGCCGACGGCGATGGCGTCCGTCACAAGCTCTCGGACTGGAAGGGCCGTCCGCTGCTGGTGAACTTCTGGGCCACCTGGTGCGAGCCGTGCCGCAAGGAGATTCCCTTGCTGAAGAGCCTGCGGCGGGAACGCTCGGCGCAGGCCCTGGAGGTGGTCGGGGTCGCCGTGGACTTCCGCGACGCGGTCCTCAAGTACGCACACGACATCGGTATCGACTATCCTGTGCTGATCGGCGAGCAGGAGGGCCTGGACGCCGTCGGCGCGTTCGGAGTGGATACGGTCTTGCCATTCAGCGTGTTTGCCGACGGTCAAGGCCGGATCGTCACCCTCAAAGTCGGCGAGCTGCACCGGGACGAGGCCAATCTCATCCTCGACCGGATGGACGATCTGCATGCCGGGCGCCTCGATCTGCCCGGCGCCCGCGAGCAGATCGCCTCCGGTATCCGCCGGCTCAGCCGCGCCCGCGCGGCCCAGGCCACGGCTCCCGAGTCGAGCGGCGCGAAGGCTCCGGATCCTGGGAAATCGCATCAAGAAATACCCTAATGCCCTCCGATTAGGTTACATTCGCGACCGTTCTCACTCGTAGAGCACCCCCTCAATGGCTCGAGTGCTGTTGCTGAACGGCCCGAATCTGAACCTGCTCGGCACCCGCGAACCAGGCATCTACGGGACCGAGACACTCGAGTCGATCGAGAAGCGGGCCGCCGAGCTGGCCCGCGAAGCCGGACATGAGCTGCTCGCCTTCCAGAGCAATGCGGAGGCCGAGCTCATCGGGCGCATCCAGCGCGCGAGCGCCGAGGGGATTGGATTTCTGATCTTCAATCCGGGCGCCTTCACCCACACGAGCATCGCCTTGCGGGACGCCATCGTGGGCGTGCGCCTGCCGTTCATCGAAGTTCATCTGTCGAACCTGCAGGCGCGCGAGCCCTTTCGCCGGCACTCCTACTTTACGGATATCGCGGTCGGCAGCATCGCGGGCCTGGGGGCGTTCGGTTACGAGCTGGCGGTGCGCGCCGCCGTCCGCCAACTCGCGCGCTCTTCCTGACAGTCGGTAGGCGATCCGTCGAACTCTTTATCTGCGGAGCATTCCCGGCATGGACATTCGAAAAATCAAGAAACTGATCGAGCTGCTGGAGGAATCCGGAATCGCGGAGATCGAAATCAAGGAAGGCGAGGAAGCCGTGCGCATCAGCCGCATGCCCGGCGGCGCCGCGGCGGCCCAGCGGCTTGCCCTCGGGCTGGGTGCGCCCGCGGCCAGCCCGCAGACCGACATGCCGGCCAAGAGCGCGCCCGCTGCGGCCGCGGAGAGCGCCGCCGCCAAGCCCAAACCCAATGAGCACGTGATCACGGCGCCGATGGTGGGCACGTTCTACGGCTCGCCCTCCCCGGGAGGCAAGCCGTTCGTCGAGATCGGCGATGAGATCAAGGTCGGCCAGGTGCTGTGCATCATTGAAGCGATGAAGATGATGAACCAGATCGAGGCCGACAAAGCTGGACGGATCACCTCGATCATGGCCCGCAACGGTGACCCCGTTGAGTTCGGCCAACCGCTGTTCGTCGTCGAATAAGCGCTCGCCATGCTGGAAAAGGTCGTCATCGCCAACCGTGGCGAGATCGCTCTGCGGATCCTGCGCGCCTGCCGCGAGCTCGGCATCAAGACGGTCGCCGTGCACTCCACCGCGGACTACAGCCTCAAGCACGTGTTGCTGGCGGATGAGTCGGTGTGCATCGGCCCGCCGCCCTCCGCCGCGAGCTATCTCAACATGCCGGCGATCATCAGCGCCGCGGAAGTCACCGACTCGGTCGCCATCCACCCGGGCTACGGTTTTTTGTCGGAGAATGCCGATTTCGCCGAGCGCGTGGAAAAGAGCGGCTTCGTGTTCGTCGGCCCCAAGGCGGAGACGATCCGCCTGATGGGCGACAAGATGTCGGCGATCCGCGTCATGAAATCGCACGCAGTGCCGTGCGTGCCTGGCTCTGACGGACCAATCGGCGAGGATGCCGATGAAACACTGCGCATCGCGCGCGACATCGCCTATCCGGTCATCATCAAGGCCTCAGGCGGCGGGGGCGGGCGCGGCATGCGCGTCGTGCACAGCGAGGCGTCGCTCCTGAACGCGGTCGGCATCACCAAGGCCGAAGCGCACGCGGCTTTCGGTAATGACCAGGTCTACATGGAGAAATTTCTCGAGCGGCCGCGCCATATCGAGTTTCAGGTGCTGGCGGACGGTCACGGTAATGTCATTCACTTAGGGGAGCGCGACTGCTCCATGCAGCGCCGCCACCAGAAGGTGCTCGAGGAAGCGCCGGCCCCGGGAATCACGGCCCGGCAGCGGCGCATCATGGGAGACCGCTGCGTCGAGGCCTGTCGCGCGGTGGGTTATCGCAGCGCCGGCACGCTCGAGTTCCTTTACCAGGACGGCGAGTTCTACTTCATCGAGATGAACACCCGCATCCAGGTGGAGCACCCGGTGACCGAGCTCATCACGGGCATCGACCTGGTCAAGGCACAGCTGCTCATCGCCGCCGGCGAGCGCCTGCCCTACGTCCAGAGCGACGTGCAGATCCGCGGCCACGCCATCGAGTGTCGGATCAACGCGGAGGATGCCAAGACGTTCGTGCCGTCGCCGGGGCCGATCCGTCTATGGCATGCTCCCGGGGGTCCCGGGATCCGCGTCGAAAGCCACGTGTATTCGGGCTACAACGTGCCGCCGAACTACGACTCGCTGATCGGCAAGATCATCGCGCACGGCGACACGCGCGAAACGGCGATCGCGCGCATGAAGAACGCGCTCGCGGAGATGGTGATCGAAGGTATCAAGACCAACGTGGCGCTGCATCAGGAGATCTGCAATCACGCCGCCTTCCAGAAGGGCGGCACCGACATCCACTATCTCGAGCGGCGGTTGGGATTGAGATAGCCGCAGCTGGCCACCACCCACGAAAATGAGTGATGTCCGAGCGCAGCATGTTCCTCTCTGACGGCGTCACTCATTTTCGTGGGGCCCGGTAGTGCCGTTCCTGGAACTCTCATTTGACTTAAAGCGGCTCGCGCCGGAGGCGGCGGAGGCGGCCTGCTTCGCATGCGGCGCGAGCGCGGTAACGTTCGCCGATGCGCGCGATGATCCGGTTCTGGAGCCGCTGCCCGGGGAGTTTCGGCTGTGGCCCGCGACCCGCGTGCAGGTGTTGTTCGCGGCAGACTCGCAACCGGAGAGGCTCGCGCGGGCATTGAGCGGCGCGCTCGGCATTGGAGTCGAGCTCATTCGAGCGCGGCAGATTGCGGATCGTATCTGGGAGCGGGAGTGGCTCAAGGACTTCCATGCCATGCGCTTCGGCCGCCGGCTGTGGGTTGGTCCGCATCATGAGCGCATCGAGCATGCTGGCGCCGTCGTCGTGCGCATGGATCCCGGGCTCGCATTCGGCACCGGCACTCACCCGACGACGGCGCTGTGTCTCGAATGGCTCGAGCGCAATCTCGTCAGCGGCGCGCGGCTGATCGACTACGGCTGCGGCTCAGGCATCCTCGCCGTGGCCGCAGTCAAGCTTGGCGCGCAGCTGGCACACTGCTTCGACATAGATCCGCAGGCGCTCATCGCCACGCGCGACAATGCGGACGCGAACGGCATCGGCGCAAATGTCCGTATCTGGGACTCGGCAGACGGCCTGCCGCATGGGGTAGATGTCCTGCTTGCGAACATACTGTGCGAGCCGCTGTGTGCACTAGCGCCGCGCTTCGCCTCGCTCGTGCGTCCAGGCGGCGAGCTGGTATTGTCGGGCATCATGCAATACCAGGTTTCCGACGTGACACGCGCTTACCGTGCGTGCTTTGATATGCACCCCTTCGGACATCAGGAGGGGTGGGTCGGCCTGTGCGGACGGAGCCGCTGACGCAAACGGTCGACCAACGCGGCTCTCTCAATGTTTACAGTCTGCCCAAAGTGTGCACTGACCCTCGTCGTGACCGCGGCCGATCTGCGCGCCGCGCAAGGCTATGTGCGCTGCGGGCGCTGCTCCAATGTCTTCAATGCACTGGCGCGACTCGTGGAGGACCGCGCCTCCGCCGCTGCCACTCAGGTTTCGCCGCCGCCTGAACAACCGCAAGCCCCGCTGGAGGCGGACGGGACGGAGCTGGCCCAGGCGCAGGAATCCCAAGGCGAGGAGCTCGAGGGGGAGCCCGAGGTCGCGCAGATCGAGGTCGCGGAAACTCGGACCGAGGAGACTCAGCCTGAGGAGGCCCAGGCTGAGCAAGCCCCGGCCGCGGAAGGCGACGAGCCGATTCCGGAAGGTGCACTCGAATTCAATCCCCAAGCGACGGATGTCAGCAAGGTGTTCGTCGAGGCGACGCCGACCCCGCAATGGACGGCGGCGACTGGATCATTCAAGGCGCTGATTCTCAAGAGCGACGGGACGCCTGCGCAACCGCGGCAAGAGCCTCCCTGGCAGGCGGAAGCGAAACCACAACAAGAAAAAGACCAACGCAGAGACAAACAAGAAGCCCGCGTGGAGGAAAAGGAACCCGCGGCCGCCCGCGCGTCGGGCGAAGACGCTGCGAGCGCTCCGGTCGATGAGGCGCGCGTGGACCAGTTGCTCTCGGAGTCGGCACGGAGCGGCCCGGGCAACAGTGAACCTGCCAAGTTGGAAGCAAGCGACGGCGGCACGGCGGGCACTGTCAGGCCGCCGCAGCGGCCGCAGCGTTTGCAGCCGAAGCCGGGCCCAAAACCGGTTCCCGAGCCGGTTGCCTCGACAACGCAGGCTGAGTCCGCCGCGCCGCCCCGGACTCCTCCAGAACCGCAGGCTGCACCGCGCCCGCACACCCCCGCCGCGGCGGTGCGCCTTGCACCGGACAAACCCGCACCCAAGCCGATCGCAGCGATAGCGCGCCCGCAGACGGCGCGCGCCGAGCCGACAGCCGAAGAAGCCGGCGCGCCTCTCGCGCCTTGGTGGAATGCAGCTACGGCTGCTCTGGCGATCATCCTGGCGGCGCAGATCGTGAATCACTACCGCAATGATCTCGCTGCCAATGAACGACTCCACAAGCCGCTAACCGCGCTGTACGCGGCGCTCGGCGTGCCACTCGCGCCCAGATGGGACCTCGAGGCGTACGACGTGCGTCAGCTCGGCGCTTCGGTCGACTCCGCAGCCTCCGGTCAGATCACTGTACGCGCGAGCGTCAAGAACGGCGCGCGTCAAGCGCAGCCCCTGCCGCTCCTGCGAGTTACGTTGCAGGATCGCTTCGGTAACCGAGTCGCTGCACGAGACGTGCCGCCCCAGTCCTATCTGCCGCGGACCCTGCCCTCCTCGTCATTCCTGTCCGCTGGACAGCGCATCGATGCCGAGATGGTTTTCGTAGATCCGGGCGCCAATGCCGTCGGATTTGAAATCGACGCGTGCCTGCCCGCCGCCGGCGGCGCGATCACGTGCGCGAGCGACGCCGGCTCGCACTGAAGAATTGCCTCGCATGCGCATCGGACCCTACGTCCTGCCCTCACCCGTTGTGCTCGCGCCGATGGCCGGAGTGACCGATCGCCCGTTCCGCGTTCTGTGCCGCAAGCTCGGCGCAGGGCTCGCCGCTTCCGAGATGTTGACATCGGACACGCGGCTGTGGAACACGCCCAAATCGCGCTACCGCATGAGCCATGACGGTGAGCCCGAGCCTCGCGTCGTGCAGCTTGCAGGCGCCGACCCCGAGGCGCTCGCTCAAGCCGCGCGTCTGAATGTCGAGCACGGTGCACAGATCATCGATTTGAACATGGGGTGTCCCGCGAAGAAGGTCTGCGGGAAGCTGTGCGGCTCCGCGCTGCTGCAGGATGAGGGCCTCGTGGCGCGCATCCTCGATGCTGTCGTGAGCGCAGTGAGTGTGCCCGTAACGCTCAAGATCCGCACGGGATGGGACCGTGAGCATCGCAACGGCGTGATCGTCGCGCAAATTGCGGAGCGTTGCGGCGTTCAAGCCCTCGCCGTTCACGGCCGAACGCGCGCGGATTTCTATGAGGGCGCCGCCGAGTACGAGACCATTCGCGATATCAAATCTTCGGTCCGAATTCCAGTTTTCGCGAACGGAGATATCCGCGCGCCGCACAACGCGCGCGCGGTACTCGATTTCACCGCCGCCGACGGAGTGATGGTCGGGCGCGCGAGCCATGGTGCGCCGTGGATCTTCCGCGCTGTCAACGCGCATCTGAATGGCAGAATTGCTTACGCTGCACTCTCGCGCACGGAGACGCGTGATATCATCCTCGAGCATCTTGACTCCCTGTACGTTTTTTACGGTGAGGAGACCGGAGTCCGGATCGCGCGCAAACATCTCGGCTGGTATTGCGAACAGTGCTTCCCGGACTCGGCGCACGCCCGCCGCGATCTCATGGAAGCTGCAAGCACGGCCGCGCAGTTCGCGCGCGCGGGGAAATATTTCGATCGGTGGGTGGGGGAGGCCTCGCACGCGGCCTGATTTCTTGAGGATCTCACATGACAGCAAGAAAGAAGAGTCGAGCTCGCGACAGTTCCGGGGCGAAGTTCAGCGGCAGGGAGCTGCCGCTGCGCAATCACGCGGAGCGTGCGCTGAGCGACTACTTCATGAGCCTGAACGGTCACAGGCCGGCCCAGCTCTACGATCTCGTGCTGCGCGAGGTCGAGGAGCCGCTGTTCCGGGTAGTGCTCGACTACGCGGAGGGCAACCAGAGCCGAGCCGCGGGCATTCTGGGAATCAACCGTGCGACCTTGCGCAAGAAGCTGAAGCAGTTCGGCCTCGCGAACTGAACGCTCGACGAGGAGCGCCGGAGCGGAAGACTTCCTTGGCTCGAGCTGGGGGCTGGTAGATTTACGCCTGATGCACGCCTGTTGCGCCCTGAGAGCTCGCCCTTAAAGCCGTCATGTTGCTGCCCGTTCGCCGCGCACTGCTATCCGTTTCCGACAAGACCGGCCTCGTTCAGCTCGCCGGCGAGCTCGCGAGCCGCAATGTCGATCTGCTCTCGACCGGGGGCACGGCGCTGCTGCTCGCGGGTCATGGCATCATCGTGCGTGAGGTCGCGAGCTACACCGACTTTCCGGAGATCATGGACGGCCGCCTGAAGACGCTGCATCCCAAGATTCATGGCGGGCTGCTGGGGCGCCGCGGTGTGGACGACGCCGTGATGGCGCTGCATGAGATTGCGCCGATTGACCTCCTGGTGGTCAACCTCTATCCCTTCGCCGAAACGGTTGCGCGTCCGGACTGCAGCTACACCGAGGCGGTCGAGAACATCGACATCGGAGGTCCGGCGATGGTGCGCGCCGCGGCGAAGAACCACGAATCCGTGTTGGTGATCGTGGATCCGGCGGATTATTCGGTGCTGCTCGAGGAGTTGGCGGCGCACGACGGCTGCACGACGCTCGCGACTCGTTCGCGTTTCGCCGCCAAGGCGTTCGCCTATACCGCGCGCTATGACACGATGGTCGCAAGCTTCCTGGCCGCACATCATCCGCTACAGCCCGAGCGCTTTGCGGCAATCCTGCCCCTGGTCTTCGAGAAGGTGCAGGACCTGCGTTACGGAGAAAACCCGCAGCAGCAGGCGGCCTTCTACCGCAGCCCCGCTCCCCACGCTGCGTGCATCGCCACGGCGCGTGTGCTGCAAGGCAAGGACCTATCGTTCAACAACATCGCCGATGCGGACACTGCTATCGAGTGCGTGCGGCAGTTCGAGGCGCCCGCCTGTGTCATCGTGAAGCACGCCAACCCGTGTGGGGTCGCGGTAGCCTCATCGGCGCTCGAAGCCTACGATCGCGCCTATCGCACGGACCCCACCTCGGCGTTCGGCGGCATCATCGCCATCAATCGTGAGCTGGAGGCCAGCACTGCCGCGGCCATCGTCGAGCGCCAGTTCGTCGAAGTCCTGGCGGCGCCGTCCGTCACCGCCGAAGCCACCAAGGTGCTGGCCACGAAGCCCAATATCCGGGTGTTGGTGCTCGGCGACCTGCGCAGCGCCGCGCCTGACGAACCGGAATACCGCAGCGTCACGGGTGGCCTGCTCGCGCAGACGCGGGACACGGGCAGCATCGAGGCAGCCTCCAGCCTGAGCGTCGTCACCCGGCGCAAGCCGACCCAGACGGAGCTCGCCGACCTGCTGTTCGCCTGGCGGGTGTGCAAGTTCGTGAAGTCCAACGCCATCGTGTTTGCGCGCGACCGCACCACGATCGGCATCGGCGCCGGACAGATGAGCCGCGTCTATTCGAGCCGCATCGCCGCGATGAAGGCGGCGGACGAGAAGCTCGAGGTCGAAGGCTCCGCCATGGCCTCCGATGCCTTCTTCCCATTCCGCGACGGCGTGGATGTGGCCGCGGACTACGGCATCCGCGCCGTGATCCAACCCGGCGGCTCGAAGCGGGACGCGGAAGTCATCGCCGCCGCGGACGAGCACGGCATGGCGATGGTGTTCACCGGCACGCGGCATTTCCGCCATTAGCGCACACCCTATGAAAGTCTTGATCGTGGGCTGCGGCGGCCGCGAGCACGCACTCGCGTGGAAGTGCGCCGCGTCCCCGAGAGTCGCGCAGGTGCTCGTTGCTCCCGGAAACGCGGGCACGGCAGCCGAACCGAAAGTGCGCAACGTCGAGGTGGCGGCGGAGGACATTCCGGCATTGGTGGCGCTGGCGCGCTCGGAGCGCGTCGAGTTGACGATCATCGGCCCGGAAGCCCCGCTCGTCGCCGGCATCGTGGACGAATTCGCCGCCGGCGGCCTGAGGTGCTTCGGGCCGCGGCGCGCGCCGGCGCGGCTCGAAGGCTCCAAGGCGTTCGCCAAGGACTTCCTGCGGCGGCACAACATCCCGACCGCGGCCTCCTCCACGTTCACTCGCGACACGTTCGATCCCGACTACGTCCGGCGCCAGCGCACCCCCATCGTCGTGAAGGCGAGCGGACTCGCGGCGGGCAAGGGGGTGGTGATTGCCGAGTCCGTCACCGAGGCCATCGCCACGGCGGAAGCGATGTTTGCCGGACAGTTCGGTGCGGCCGGCCGCGAAGTCGTCATCGAGGAGTTTCTGTCCGGGGAGGAAGCCAGCTTCATCGTGATGACCGATGGCACACACGTCGTGCCGCTCGCCAGCTCCCAGGATCACAAGCGCCGCGACGATGGTGATCGCGGACCCAACACCGGCGGCATGGGCGCCTATTCGCCGGCACCGGTCGTCACGCCTGAGATGCACGCGCGCATCATGCGTGAGGTGATCGAGCCAACGATCCGCGGGCTCGCCGCCGACGGCACCCCCTACACCGGGTTCCTGTACGCGGGAATAATGGTCGCCGCAGATGGCACGCCGAACGTGCTGGAGTTCAACTGCCGTTTCGGTGATCCGGAGACGCAACCGATCCTGATGCGGCTCGAGTCCGATCTGACCGTGCTGTGCGCGGCTGCGCTCGAGGGTCGGCTGAATACCGTGGCGGCGCAGTGGGACTCGCGGGCGGCATTGGGCGTGGTCATGGCCGCTGCCGGTTACCCTGACAAGGTACGCAAGGGTGATGTCATCGAGGGCCTCGAGCAGGCGGCGCGCCTTCCGGGCAAGGTGTTCCATGCCGGCACGCGGCTCGAGTCAGGCAGGGTGCTCACAGACGGCGGCCGCGTGCTGTGCGCGGTCGGACTGGGCTCGAGCGTCACGGACGCCCGGCGCGAGGCGTACGCGCTCGTGGAGTCGATCCATTGGCCTGGCGCTCGCTACCGCCATGACATCGGCTATCGCGCGGTGCAGCGCGAGCGCTAGGGCACCCCAGGAAATCGAGCATCACACCAGCTGCGAACAACAGCCTATTATCAAGACGCTCGATTTCCCGGGGACCCCGCTAGAGCGACGGGGAATTCCGGGGAACCTACAACTCACAGGTAGAACGATGAGATACATAATAACGTCGCTTGTCGCATTGATGCTCACTGCATGCAGCGTCTACTCGCCTGACGCCGGCCATGAGGTCGTGTTGATCGAAAAGCCGTGGCTCTTCGGTCATGGTGGCGTTGACCCTGAACCGGTCAAGACCGGGCGCACGTTCGCAGCGGTCACTACCGATGGTGTCGATGTCTACATGCAGCCGCGCAAGTACGAGACCGAGTTGCACGACACGATGACCTCGGACGGCGTGCCGATCAGTTTCCACGCGATCATGGTGCTGCAGGTGGCCGACTCCGTGGCACTCATCAAGAATTTCGGACCCTCCTGGTACCTCAACAACCTGGAAGAGCCGTTCAAGACGATGGTGCGCCAGGCGGTGCGCAAGCGCGGCATGAACGAGACCGCGATCAGCACCACCGCCCTTGATGAGATCGATAACGAAATTCGCGACCAGCTGGTTGCCTTCATCCGCGACAAGGCGCTGCCGGTCAGGCTCATCACCATGACCGTAGGGCGCGCCAATCCCCCGGACTCGATCAAGAACCAGCGCATCGAGACGGCGACCCAAGAGCAGCGGGTGCAGACCGAAAAACAGGTCAAGCTTGCAGAGGATCAGCGGATGGCGGCAGAACAAAGCCGCGCGAGCGCGGATAACGCCTATCGTGAAGCCATGCATCTTTCGCCCGAGCAGTTCATCCAGCTCGAGACGATCAAGATGCAACGGGTGGTGTGCGGTCCGGAAGGTAAAGCTGCCTGCACGTTCATCCAGAACGGCGCGACGCCGGTCTACAACCT
>VBNY01000498.1:1080-2457 GCA_005877705.1 Gammaproteobacteria bacterium | reverse complement strand
TTTTGGGACCATGAATTGGTAGAACCCCTGAAAGGGCGAGACGATAGGGCCCCGAAGACGCTCATGTCTCAATTGTCGAGGCTTGGGTTGAGGACAGCAATTAATGTGCCCGCGGCCCCGCGGAACCGCCCCGGGGAGAGCTGCTGCGCAAAGAAATCCTCCTCGGGGTGCTCGGCGTGAGTTAGCCTGCAATTTCGGCCGCACTTCTTTTCCGAACCAGCAACCACATCGCTCCGAGAGGCGAAGAGACGCAACGCGGCCCACGTGGCAACGGTCATCCCAGTCGGGAATTGATGCAAACATGATCGCTCATGTGGAGCTCTGGGTTACGCCCCGTTGTACCTGCCTACAGCCGCCACGCGGGCATTCAGAGGCGGAATCAGCGCTGCCATCCTGACCTACGTATCGTAGACGGTTGCCGTCCCAATTCCTGGGTTGGGGGAAACCGCCAGACTGGCATTCAGCCTGCCGGGTGATGCGTTACCCCCTGAACTGACCGCTGGACGCGGTGCGGTACCCGGGCGCGGCTGCGCCATTAGACAGGCCGGCATCAATTGACGCCGGGGCGGCGTAGAACGTGAAGAATCGCAGCTAAGTGATTATTATTTATGATCTCCTGGTTGAGATAGAAAGAGTGGCGCCAGGACTCGCAATGTTGGGCAACAGGTGGGCCAAGGGGCGACCCTGGCGCGTGTAGCGGTCGCGCTAGAATGGTTTGCGAAGAGGGGGTCCGAGCTGCCATGAGCTTCAGGCTTACGTACTCGACGATGTTTGATCCGCCGCCTGAGCTGCACACGCGCTTCGACGCTGCGATGGCACGTACGCTGGGTGCGCTCGGCACCTACCACCCGTTGCACATTGCAGGCGAAGACCGGCGTGGGAAGAGCTTCTAGTGGCGGGAAGGAGGAGATCGGCTGGTTTCATTGTGCACATCGAGGCCGGCGTGACCTATGCCAACCGGCCGCAAGGAGCCACGACCGGTGCATGGCCGGGTTATCAGCCCTTCGGAGGCTGGAAGGGCTCGGGTAACACGGGCAAGGGGATCGCGTCCTTCTACTACCTTCCGCAATACCTGCGCGAGCAATCGCAAACCGTGGTGGAGTGAGCCCCACGCCATGCAGTTGATGACACTAGCCGATGCCATCGAGCGTCATGTTCGTGACGGCCAGAGCGTGGCGTTGGAGGGCTTCACCCACCTGATTCCCTTCGCGGCAGGGCACGAGATCATCCGGCAGCGCAGGCGCGACCTGCACCTCATCCGCATGACGCCGGACCTGATCTACGACCAGATGATCGGCATGGGATGCGCCGACCGGCTGACCTTCTCCTGGGGTGGCAATCCGGGTGTGGGCTCGCTGCATCGGCTGCGCGATGCGG
>VBNY01000498.1:0-877 GCA_005877705.1 Gammaproteobacteria bacterium | reverse complement strand
ATTGTTGGTGCGGCCAAGGAGGCCGCCATGGCCGCCCGCTGCCTGTTGGTCACCGTCGAAGAGCGTGTGGAGCGTCTCGATGCGCAGATGAATTCGGTAGTGTTGCCTGCCTGGCTGATGGGGGCTGTGAGCGTCGTTCCGGGGGGTGCGTATCCGTCCTACGCACAAGGGTACTACTCACGTGACAACAGTTTCTATCTGGCATGGGACGACATCGCGCGTGAGCGGCAAACCTTCATCAAATGGATGGAGCGGCACGTGCTTGCCCTGCGCAGCCACGAAGAGCTGCTGCGCGCTTTGGGAGCGCTCGCATGAGCGCAGCCGGACACACGCCTGACGAGATGATGACAGTGACCGCGGCGCGCCAACTGCGCAACGGCGCGGTGTGTTTGGTCGGCATCGGACTGCCCAGCGCCGCCTGCAATCTGGCGCGGTTGACGCACGCGCCAGATCTGGTGCTCATCTATGAATCAGGCACAGTGGGCGCGCGGCCGAAGGTGCTGCCGCTGTCGATCGGCGATGGAGAGCTCGCCGAAACGGCCGCCTGCGTGGCGCCGTTGCCGGAGGTGTTCGCACACTACCTGCAGCGCGGGCGCGTTGAATTCGGATTTCTCGGTGCGGCGCAAATTGATCGCTACGGAAACCTGAACAGCACGGTCATCGGCAACTATTCGCGGCCGACGGTGCGATTACCGGGAGGCGGCGGTGCGCCCGAGATCGCCACGTACGCGCGCGAAGTGCTGATTGTCATGAAGCACTCGCCGCGCAGCGTCGTGTCGCAGCTGGACTTCCGCACCTCGTGTGGCTACCTGGACGGATCGGGAGCACGCCGCGCGAAGCGCTGCCCGGGCCGTGGTCCGCAGATGGTGATAACCGA
>VBNY01000243.1 GCA_005877705.1 Gammaproteobacteria bacterium | reverse complement strand
GTACGCGGTTGCGCTTGCTCCAGGCGAGCCTCGGTGGTGCGGATGAAATCCGTCACGATGAAGTTGATCATCCGCCGAATGATCTCGTGAACGAGTCGGCGCCCGCCGAGAGCGGGATACAGCGCGACGACGGCGTCGTGTTGCCGCCGGAAGAGACGCACGCCGTGCAGGTCGCTCAAGTCCACCAGTTGTGCGCGGATTCCGTCGTCTACATCGTGATTGTTGTAAGCGATCTCGTCCGCAAGATTGGCGATCTGCGCCTCGAGCCCCGGCTGCCGCCGCTGAATGAATCGCTCCCCGAGCTCGCCAAGCTCGCGGGCGTTGCGCAACGAGCAATGCTTCAGGATGCCTTCCCGGCATTCGAACGTGAGATTGAGTCCGCGAAACTCCGCGTAGCGCTCCTCCAGCTCGTCCACAACCCGCAGCGACTGCAGGTTGTGCTCGAAGCCGCCGTACGCGTGCATGCACTCATTGAGCGCGTCCTGGCCCGCGTGTCCAAACGGTGTGTGGCCGAGATCGTGAGCGAGACAAATCGCCTCAGTCAGGGCCTCGTTGAGGCGCAACGCGCGGGCCACGGAGCGTGCGATCTGCGCCACTTCGATGGAATGCGTGATCCGGGTGCGGTAGAGATCGCCTTCGTGGTTCACGAACACCTGGGTCTTGTAGACGAGGCGGCGGAACGCATTGGAATGGATGATGCGATCGCGGTCGCGCTGAAACTCGCTGCGCAATTCGGGCTTGGGCTCGGGGTGGCGCCGTCCACGGGACTGGTCGTCGTGGGCCGCGTATGGCGCCAGCAGTTCGCTGCCTGAGATCACATCGTTCACGGGCTTACCCGAAGTGTGCCTGGAGAGTCCGGCTCAGGGCGGCCTCAGCATAGTCCGCGGTCACGAAAGCGTCCCCGATCTTGCGCAACAGTACGAGGCGGATGCGGCCGCCCTGAACTTTCTTGTCCATCCGCATGTGTTCGAGCGCGGCTTGCGGGGTAACGCCTTCGATTTTCTCGGGCAGCCCGCTACGCCCGATCAAGCGACGAATCCTCGCCACCTCACTCTCACTCAGCAGACCACATTCGCAGGACATCGCCGCCGCCATCAGCAGCCCTGCGCCGACGGCCTCGCCATGCAGCCATTGCGTATAGCCGGTCGCGGACTCTACGGCGTGCCCAAAGGTGTGGCCCAGGTTGAGGAGCGCGCGGTCTGCCTGCTCCCGCTCGTCGCGCCCGACGATCTCCGCCTTGATCTCGCACGAGCGGCGGATCACGTGGGCGAGGGCTGCTGGATCGCCGGCGAGGAGCTCATCGAGGTGTGTCTCGAGCCAGCCGAAAAACGCCGCATCACAGATGAGGCCGTACTTGATGACCTCGGCAAGGCCCGCCCTGAGCTCCCTGGCCGGGAGCGTCGCGAGGGTTCGGGTATCGGTCAAAACGACGCTGGGTTGATGGAAGGCGCCGATCAGATTCTTGCCGGCCGGGTGGTTGACGCCGGTCTTGCCACCAACCGAGGAATCCACCTGCGCCAGAAGGGTCGTTGGCACCTGAGCATAGGAGACGCCCCGCTGATAGCACGCCGCCGCGAACCCGGCCATATCGCCCACAACTCCGCCGCCCAGGGCGATTACCGCGCAGTCCCTGCCAAAGCGGTTGGCCACCAGCACGTCGAGGAGTCGCGCGACGTTCGCGAGTGTCTTGTGTGCTTCGCCGTCCGGCAGGACGGCTTCAACGACGCGCCGAGGACGCAGGCTCTCTGACACGGCATCCAGGTACAACGGCGCGACGATCGCATTGCTCACCACGAGCACGTCGCGCGCAGGCACGTGCTGCCCGAGCAGCTCCCGCCGACCGAGCAGCCCTTCGCCGATCAGAATCGGATAGCTGCGACTGCCTAGTTCTACCTTCAGAGTATTCACATGCTCGCGTAGCGTCTGGTGGCAGACGCAATCCGCCGCGGCAGTATACGTGCAGCGCGCGCAGCGTGGCGACGTGGCCGAAGGTCAGCGCGTTTCCCCTGCCAGGCCGAGCTGTCGCAGGATATCTTCGGCAACGCCACGGACCCGCCGGCCGTCGGTTGAGATGACCAGATCGGCGATCTCCTTGTAGAACGGCGCTCTGTCGTCCATGAGTTGCGCAAGCTTCGTGCTGGTGTCGACGTTGCTCAGCAGCGGCCGATTGCGCCCTTGCTTCACCCGGTCCACCTGCTGCGTCACGGACGTTTCGAGGTAGATGACACAGCCCCGCTCCGCCAGGTGCCGGCGATTTTCCGGTAGCAGCACCGCGCCGCCTCCGGTGGCGAGCACGATGCGATTCATCGCGGTCAACGCCTCGATGGCCTCGCGCTCGCGCTGCCGGAAGCCCGTCTCGCCTTCCTTCTCGAAGATAAAGGCGATGTCGACGCCGGTGCGCCGCTCTATCTCGCTATCGCTGTCGTAGAACGGCATGCCCAGCAGCCGCGACAGCTGCCGGCCGACGGCGGTCTTGCCCGAGCCCATCGGGCCGACCAGAAACACGTTTGCCTTGGCGAGCATGCGGTTACGAGGATACAGAAAGAAAGCGGCCGCCCGGAGGCGGCCGCTAGATCCGAGCTGGACTTACCGCCCGAGTGATCAGGTCACCTTCACGGAGTACTCACGGGGATAAACAGCAAGGTAACCGTCCTGGTACCGGGCGACGTCACAGTAATCGTGATGTTGCCGCTTGCGCCGGCGTTCGTACCGGACGTGAAGCCCGCTGTGAGGGTCTCCCCGCCAAGCGCCTCCCGGCACCCGATCGTCCACGAGTTCGTCGACGCAGAGATCGCTCCAATTGCCTGATCGGCGGCCACTGCGATGGTTGTGCCGGCGGCCATCGGGTTGCCGTTCAGGTCCCGCACGTTGTAGGTGATCGTGCCGCTGTTGGTCGCACCGCCGCTAACGCTGTGAGGGATCGTCAGCGGGTTGCCGGCAGTGAATTGCCCTCCCACCGCCGTCATCGCAACGTTGGCCCCGGCAGTCGACATGATGATCAGATGAGACGCGTTGATCGCCAGAGTCGTCGTGCTGCACGAGGTTCCACTGCAGGTAATTCCCTTGAAGGTTCCGTCGCCGGCATCCCACATGCCGTTCTTGTTGAAATCCAGGAAGTACTCAGCGGGATCATGCACACCGTTCTCCATTGCCGCCGCATGCGGCCAGCGCGAGCGCGACCACCCCTAGAGCTGCTATGGAGGAAAATGTGCGCATAAGTCCTTTCACCTGAAACTTCGTACCGGAAGCGCTTCCAGGGCGCTTCAGTACACGTTGACCCCTTCGCGAACGATCTTCGGCGTGACGAAGATCAGCAGCTCATCTTTGTTGTCGGTCCGGGCCGTAGTCTTGAACAGATGCCCGAGCACCGGTATGTCGCCCAGGTAGGGCACCTTGGTGTCGGTGTCGCGGCTGGTGGTCTCGAGGATGCCGCCGAGAACGACTGTCTGGCCGTCGTTCACCAGCACTTGCGTGGCGATCTCGCGCGTATCGATCGACGGCACGTTGACGCCGCCTGAGGTCACGATGACCGTGCCGACACTGTCCTTCTTGACGTCGAGGTCGAGAACAATGCGGTTGTCGGGTGTGATCTGCGGCGTCACTTTCAGCGACAGCACCGCCTTCTTGAACTGGATCGTGGTCGCCCCGCTGGAAGCCGACTGCTGATAGGGGATTTCCACGCCCTGTTCGATGGTCGCCTCCTTCTGGTTCGCGGTGATGACGCGCGGCGAGGAGATGACATCCGCCCGGGTTTCGGCCTGCGCAGCCGACAGCTCCAGGTCCACCATGAAGTTCGCGCCCAGAATTCCGACCGCGAAGCTTCCCGCCGGATTCGAGGCGGGCAGATTGATGTTATAGCGGTTCGGGGCGTTGGTACCGGTCGGTATCGTGACCGGGAACGGGGTGCCCGTGGTCCCCAGGTTGGCGAGGCCGGAGCCGATGATCTGGTCGGTCCCCACGGCGTTGCCCGTGGTGGTCCACAGACCGTTACTACCGTTTCTTTGGGCCGTCGTATAACCGAAGCGGGTGCCGAGGCTGCGTGCGAAGTCGTTGTTCACGACGACGATGCGGGCTTCGATGAGCACCTGGCGCACCGGGATGTCGAGTGTCGCCACGAGTCTGCGAATGTCGGCGAGCCGGTCCGACGTGTCCTGCAGGAGCAGCGTGTTCGTGCGCTCGTCAACGGCAACACTGCCGCGCGTGGACAGCAGCGAGCCGCTCTGTGTCTTGATGAGCGCCGCCATCTCGGACGCCTTCGCGTAGTTGACCTGCAGATACTCCGAGCGCAGCGGGGCGAGCTCCTGGATGTCCTTGCGCGCGGCGAGATCGGCCTTCTCGCGGGAGGCGAGCTCTTCCTGCGGTGCGACGATGATGACGTTGTCCTGCCTGCGCTTGTCGAGGCCCTTGGTGCGCAGCACGATGTCGAGCGCCTGGTCCCACGGCACGTTCTGCAGGCGCAGAGTCACGTTGCCGGTCACGGAGTCGCTCACCACGATGTTCTGGCCGCTGGCGTCCGCGAGGAGCTGCAGAACCGCGCGCGTCTCGATGTCCTGGAAGTTGAGGGTCAGACGTTCGCCGGTGTACTGCGGCTTCTCCTCCACTGCCGCCACTCCCTTGCGCTTGGGAGCCACTTCCACGACGTATTGATCGTCCGACTGGTACGCGAGCTGCTCGTAATCGCCGCTGGCGTTGATGGCGATCCG
>VBNY01000242.1 GCA_005877705.1 Gammaproteobacteria bacterium | reverse complement strand
TCAGTTCAGCCTGCGCGCCCGCTACGACTGGAGCATCGGCGGGTACACGCCGTACGTTCAGTTCGGCGCCACCCACAGCGGCCATTCATTCACCCAGGCGGGTGCCAATCCCACTTTCGGGGCAGGTGAAACCGTCAGTAACTCCAGGGGACGGTTCGAGAATCCCGCGTACACGACTTACGATGCCTCATTCGGGGTCGCGAAGGATGCCTGGTACGTGAACGTGTACGGTGAGAACTTGAGTAACTCGAACGCCAGCGTCTTCGTCAGCACCGATCAGTTCATCGTCGCGCAGACGCCGCTTCGGCCGCGGGTCCTCGGTGCGGCATTCGGCTACAAATTTTGAGCAACCCGATCAGCGCTGGGCGCTCTGCCAGCGCGGAGCGCTGTAGTACGCTAGCGCCGCCCTGGGCAGGAGCGCCTTGCCGCGAATGTGATCGGCGGCTTTTTCCGCGAGCATGATGGTCGGCGCATTCAGATTGCCGGTGGTGATGGACGGCATGATCGAGGAGTCGACCACCCGCAAGCCCTCGACGCCGATGACGCGCGTCTGCGCATCAACTACCGCTTGTCGGTCCGTGATGCTGCCCATCCTGCAGGTGCACGACGGATGGAAGGCGCTCTCGACCTTCTCGCGGATGAAGGCGTCGATCTGCTCGTCAGTCACAACGCCCGCGCCCGGCTGAATCTCCCGGCCGCGATAGCGATCGAAAGCCGGCTGCGCGAAGATCTCGCGCGTCAGGCGCACGCACGCGCGCATCTCCTCCCAGTCCTCGGGCTGCGACATGTAGTTGAAGCAGATCCGGGGCTTGTCGAGCGCTTCGCCGGATCTCAAGCGCACCCACCCCTGGCTGCGCGAGCGCATCGGCCCCGCGTGCGCCTGAAAGCCGTGCTCGCGCGCCAGCGACGAGCCGTCGTAGTTCACCGCCAGCGGCAGGAAATGAAACTGGATGTTCGGGTAGCGCACGCCGGCGCGGCTGCGGATGAAGCCGCCGGTCTCGAAGTGATTGCTGGCGCCGAGACCGTCCTTGGTGAGGAGCCAGCGCGCGCCGATGAGCGCGCGGCGCACGATCGATATCTGCGAATACAGGGTGATGGGCTCGCGGCTGGCGACCTGGAAGTAGAACTCCAGGTGGTCCTGCAGGTTCTCGCCCACACCCGGCAGCTCGCGCACCACGCCGATGCCGTGGGCGGCGAGCTCGCGCTGCGGGCCGATGCCCGACAGCATCAGCAGCTGCGGCGAGTTGATCGGGCCTGCGCACAGGATGACCTCGCGCCGTACGCGCACCTCATGCTGGGCACCGCCGCGCTGGTAGCGAATACCGACTGCCCGCAGCCCCTCGAGCAGTACACGCGTGGCGAGCGCCTGGGTGCGCACCGTCAGATTGCTCCGTCGCATCGCCGGTCGCAGGTAGGCATTCGCGGCGCTGCAGCGCCGGCCGCCGCCCACGGTCATGTCCATCCGCCCGAATCCCTCCTGCTGAAAGCCGTTCATGTCGGCTGTCAGGGCGTAGCCGGCCTGCTGCCCCGCCTCCAGCCACGCCGCGTGCAGCGGGTTGGTGAGGAGTCCCCGGCACGTCGCCAGCGGACCGTCGGCACCGCGATAGTCATCGCCGCCCTCGGCGCGGCGTTCCGCGCGCTTGAAGTACGGCAACACGTCGTGGTAGCCCCAGCCGGCCGCGCCTTCGGTCTCCCAGCGCTCGAAGTCGAGCGGGTTGCCGCGCACGTACACGAGCCCGTTGATCGAGGAGGAACCGCCGAGCACCTTGCCGCGCGGCGTGTGCAGCCGGCGGCCATTCAGGTGCGGCTCCGGTTCGGTGTAGTAGCGCCAGTCGTAGCGTGCCATGTTCATCGGGATCGAAAGCGCACTCGGCATCTGGATCCACGGCGAGCGGTCCGAGCCGCCGTACTCGAGCACCAGCACGCTGTCCCTGCCGTCCTCGGTGAGACGGTCCGCCAGCACGCAGCCCGCCGAGCCCGCCCCGATGATCACGTAATCAAAGATCTCTTCCGCCAAAGGACCGCCCGTCAGTACGGCGCGTCGACATCGCTCAGGGCGACGTAGACGCTCTTCAGTTGTGAGTAGTGCTCGATGGCGGCGCGTCCGTTCTCGCGTCCCAGCCCGGACATCTTCACGCCCCCGAACGGCAGCTCGACCGGCGTGATGTTGTAATGATTGATCCAGCAGGTGCCCGCCTGGAGCCGCGCGATCACCCGATGGGCGCGCGTGAGATCGCTGGTGAAGACGCCCGCCGCGAGACCGAACTCGGTGGCGTTGGCGCGTGCGATCACCTCCGCCTCGTCGTTGAATTCCAGGATCGACATGACCGGACCGAAGATTTCGTCGCGCACGATCGCCATGTCGTCGTGGCACTCGTCAAACACCGTCGGCGCCACGAAGAAACCATTGGCGAGATCGCCGCTCGTGACGCGCTGGCCTCCGACCACGATGCGCGCCCCCTCCGCCTTGCCGCGCGCGATGAACCGCAGCACCTTTTCCATGTGCTCTTGCGAGATCAGCGCCCCCACCTGCGTGTGCGGGTCGAGTGGATCGCCGATGCGCATCGCGCCCGCGCGCTGCTTGAGACGCTCCAGGAAAGCGGCTTTGATATTGCGGTGAACGAACACGCGCGTGCCGTTCGAGCACACCTCGCCGGCCGAGTAGAAATTCCCGAGCAGCGCGCCGGCTACGGCATTGTCGATCTTGGCATCGTCGAACACGATGAGCGGTGACTTGCCGCCGAGCTCGAGGGTCACGTGCTTGAGGGAGGCGGCCGCGTCCGCCATGACGGCCTTGCCGGTGCCGACTTCCCCGGTGAGGGAGACCTTGCGGATCTGCGGGTGGCGCGTCAGCAGCCGGCCGGTATCCGCGCGGCCCTGCACCACTTGAAACACGCCGTCCGGCAGCCCGGCCTCGGCCAGGATCTCACGCAGCCTGACAGCCGTGAGCGGCGTGAGCTCCGCCGGCTTGAAGATCATTGCATTGCCGCACGCGAGCGCGGGCGCAGTCTTCCAACAGGCGATCTGCAGCGGGTAGTTCCACGCGCCGATGCCGGCAACGATGCCGAGCGGCTCGCGCCGCGTGTAGCCGAACGCCTGGGGTCCGAGGTCCACATGCTCGCCGCTGAGGCTCGCCGCGAGTCCGGCGTAGTATTCGAGGCATTCGGCGCCGGAGATGACATCGACGGCTCGCGTCTCCTGGATGGGCTTGCCCGTGTTGCGGGTCTCGAGCTCGGCGAGCTCGCTGTTACGGGCGCGCAGCAGATCGGCGGCGCGGCGCAAGACACGGCCGCGCTCCGCCCCCGTCATGGCGGCCCACTTGATCTGCGCCGCTTGCGCCTTCGCGACCGCGGCATCAACCTGCACCGGCCCGTCCACCTTGAGTTCGGCCAACACCTCACCGGTCGCCGGATTGAGCGCCGTGAAAGTGTCCACGTTGCGGGAAGCGCGTAGACCTGAAGCGGCGCGCGTCTCCTGCGTCGCGGTCGGAGCAGACCCTTGCGACTGCGCGCTTTCCTTCAGCCGGCTATCGACGAAGGCGGTGAGCAGCGCGCGGGCGCTGCCGCTGTCGGCTTCCTTCCATTCCGACAGCGCGGCGCGCAACCACACGCCATCGATCATCGCGGCGATCATCGCCGCGAGGCTGCGCGCCTCCTCGGATGGCACCAGCTTTCTCAAAGCATGGCGCAGATTGGACAACATGCGCCGCTGATAGACTGTCTGAACACGCTTCAGGCCGCGCACGTGCAACACCTGACCCCAGAACGCGAGCCATGCGGTCCCCATGCGCTTGTCAAATTCTTCCGGGGCGAGGTTCGTATCGATCACCGCCTGGACGCGGCCACGCGGGGTGCGCGCAAGATCGAACCGCGCACGCACTCGCTGACCGAGGCTGCGAGCCAGCGACCGGAAAGCGGCTTCGAGCAGACGGTCCTTGTCGCCGAAGTAATGCGCGACCAGCCCCGGAGAGACGTCGGCGCGGCTGGCGATCTGCGCAAGAGTGCTGCCGACGTATCCGACTTCGGCGAGACTATCGATCGTGACTTCAATGAGCTGCCGTCGCCGAACCTCTTCCAGCTCGTCGCGCGGCACCGTGCCGCTCGCGGCGTGCCGTGCGCCGTCCGCGGGCGTTGATTGTCTGTTCAATTTCGTGCTCCAGAAGGCATCACGCGGGGGCTCGCCCGGGGCTCGTCGCAGTGCCGCCGGGGTGCCCGGATACCCATGACACATCAGATACTTGCTCGGACCCTTGTGCGCTTGACAGACGGTCCGTTAAACGGCTATTCAAGACCGGGCCGAGATGATGTGGTCGGGGCCCGGCCGGGGTCAAGCCCACAGCAGACTTTTCGGCCGCGGACAAAAGCCACGCCGGTGGCCCGCGGGGTGAACGGCTGGGGGGTCACGGGAGCGCATATGGCGCCTTCAGAGTCGACGGGCATCGGGGGTGCATCAGCCCATCGAAGCGCACGCCGGTGCGTGAGTGCCGCCCTTTTGGGGTATGCGCTGCTGGCAGGCGCGCCCGTG
>VBNY01000241.1:6926-11399 GCA_005877705.1 Gammaproteobacteria bacterium | reverse complement strand
ATAGAGACTCAGGGTCTCCGTCGTCCGGTAGACGCCCACGAGGCCCACGCACACCGTCAATCCCACCAGGCTCGCGCAGACCGGCAGCGCGTAATGTTGCCACCCGGGCGGCAATGAGCCGACTTGCCGCGCGCAGCCGACAGTGAGCCCAGCCAGTGCCAGCGTGCCGGTCAGCCACCGCCAGGCGACATGTCTTGATTGGCGGATCGCCGGCTCGATGTACCGCAGATCGAGGACGTATGCCAACACAGCGGAGCGCCGCCGCGTGCGCACAGAAAGATAGTGGTAGTCGATGATATCGAGCTCCAGAACCCGCCGCCGCAGCCGGCTCCGCGACCAGAGGCGGCCGTGAAGCTGGCGAGCGGTGCCGAGCTGCGGCACTTCTCGCTCATCATCGGATTCAAGCAGAATATGTTCAGTCTGCGGCATTCCGGCGCAACTCGCTCACGCTCGCAGCGCAAATCAGAGCACGGCACGCGGCAAGCTGCCGCGAACTGCGGCGCGCAATTGCATGATTTCCGTCTCATGCATGCAACAACCGCGCTGACCGCGGATTTAGTGCGGTGCGAGAGTCTCTGCCCGGCGGAATGCGTCCACGGCTTCCTCATTGCGACCGCGCTGGCGCAATGATTCGCCGATCAGGCGCCAGGCGGCGGCTTGCGCCTGTGGGTCACCGGTTGCCAGCGCCACCGCCTTGCGTCCCATGCCATCGGCCTGGGACGGGTTGCCTTCGCTCAGGCGCACCTGCCCCAGCTCGATCCACAGCAGCGGGTTGTCCGGCTCGATCCGTAATGCGCGCTCGAGCGTCGCGGCAGCCAGCCCATAGTTGCCGCCGGTGGCCTGCGCATGCGCCTGTGTGACGAGCGCGGTAGCCGCCGCTCCCAGGTGGAACTGCCGCTGCGACGGCCGCGAGGGTTGCTCGGGCGGCACCGGCTGCCCCGGCGGGAGCGGTTCACCTGGCGGAATTCCGCCGCCGGCCTCAGGAGGTTGCGGCGTTGTCGAGTCGGGAGCGTGCAGGGATGCGCACGCGCACAGCAGACTCGCCATGGCCAGCGTCGGCAGAACAATGGAGCGCATCACGCGATCATATCCGAGCGCGCAGCGTGTCAGCGCACGAGATCGTGCAACCACCGGCCTGCGCGCTCGACCAACGTATCGAGTGCGCCACCACATCCGGACTTGACGGGCAGCTGCGTACCCACCGGCACGGCGATTTGCACGGCGTCCTCGGAGCAGCCCGGCTCGACGCGCAACCCGGTCGGGTACTCGATCCAGGTGTCCGCGAGGGACTCCGGCATCGGCGCATTCCAGGAGATCGTACCGAGACCGGCCACGAGGCGCGCCCACACGGGCAACGCGCCCGAGGAGCCCGTGAAACCCGTCGGCAGGTTGTCGTCATACCCGACCCACACGACCGCGAGATGACTGCCCGAGAACCCCGCGAACCAGCTGTCCCGGAATTCGGACGAGGTGCCGGACTTGCCCGCCACGACCAGGTCCGCCGGCAGCACCGCGCGCGCCGCGCGGCCGGTCCCTCGAATCATCACTTGCTGCAGCATGCGGTCCAGCTCGTACACCACTTCCGGCGCGGCCACCGGAGTGACCTCGAGCGGAAACGCCTTGAGCGGATTGCCGGCTTCGCTGATCACCGCCCGCACGGCTCGCAGCGGCGTGTGGAAGCCGCCGTTGGCCAGACCGTTGTAGAGCTGCGCCACTTCGAGGGGCGTTGCATCGACCGCACCCAGCAGCATCGCCGGCACCTGCGCCGGCGGGTGCTCGAGGCCGAAGCGCTGCAGAGTCTGCGCGACTTTCGGCAGACCCACATCCATCCCGACTCCGACCGTCGCCAGGTTCAACGACTCCGCCAGCGCGCGCACGAGCGGCACCGGCCCATAGGTCTGCTTGGTGAAGTTCTCGGGCCGCCACTCTTTGCCGTTCGCGAGCTTGATGTCGACGGCGGCATCCTGCACGACGGTCGCGGCGTTGTAGCGTCCGGTCTCCAGGGCAGTGAGGTAGATGAACGGCTTGATCAGCGACCCCATCGAGCGCCGCGCATCGAGCGCGCGGTTGAAACCGTCATAGCCGACATTGCGGCTGCCGACGATCGCGATCACATCGCCGCTTTGCGGCGAGGTGACGATGACCGCCCCCTCGAGCTTCGACTCGGGGTACTTGCGCAGCCGATCCAGTCGCGCGAGCTCCCGTTCCAGCGCGCGCTCGGCCTGGTCCTGGGCGCGCGGGTCGAGGCTGGTGTAGATCCGCAGACCGGCTTCGGTGAGATCCTGATCGCGATAATCCCGCCGCAACGTGCGGCGCACGAAATCCAGGTACGCCGGAAAGTAGGCGCCGGAGGGCCGGCTGGCCACCCCGAGCGGTCGTCTCGCCGCCGCGCGCGCATCCTCCTGCTTCACGATGCCGCGGTCTGCCATGAGCTTCAGAACCAGGTCGCGACGCTGCCTGACACGCTCCGGATGGCGGCGGGGATCGTAGTAAGAGGGGCCGCGGACGACCGCAACGAGCAGCGCCACTTCCGCCAGATCGAGCTCGGACAGCGGCTTGCCGAAGTAGAACTGGCTGGCGAGCCCGAACCCGTGGATGGCGCGATCGCCGTCCTGGCCGAGAAAGATCTCATTGATGTAGGCGTTCATGAGATCGGCCTTGGTGAAGTGCGCATCGAGCGCGATCGCCATGATCGCCTCGCGCAACTTGCGCCACAGCGTCTGCCGCGGATCGAGAAAATAGCTTCTGACCAGCTGTTGTGTCAGGGTGCTGCCGCCCTGCTCGATCTGGCCTGCGCGCACGTTGACCCACAGCGCGCGCGCAATCGCGGTGGGATCGACGCCGTGATGAGTATCGAACTTGCGGTCCTCGACGGCCTTGAGCGCCTGGGGCAGCAGCGGTGGAACCTCCTGCGGCGTGACCACGATGCGATCCTCGCCGTGGATCGGGAAGATGCTGCCGATCAGCAGCGGCTCGAGGCGCACGATGGGAAGCTCCCCGCCATCGCTGCCGCGCAGGCTCTCGATGGCGTTGGCGCCCGAGACGAGCGTCAGGATGGCAGCCGGGCGTGCCTCATCCGCGAAGCGCGCCGGGCGTAGGGCTACATCGATGCGGCTGCCCTGCAGCCGGTAGGTGCCGGGGCGCTCGAGCCGATCGACGCGCCGGTACTGCAGACGCTGCAGCTCGTGCTCGAGCTCGAGCGGCGACAGCTGCAGGCCCGCATAGAGCTCGAGCGGTGCCGCATACACCTGCGCGGGCAAGGTCCAGCGGCGGCCCTCGAACTGATGCGTGACGAGCCAATCGAGATACAGGATGTAGGCGGAGCACAGCAGCGCCGCGGCGCCCACGATCGAGAGCAGCGTCCGCCAGATGTGCTTGCGAGAATGCGCGGCGTATCGGCCCATGGTGTCAGCGCCCCCATCCCGATCGGGCCGGCGTCCCGGGGAAGCGGCGCCTCAGAGGAACAGCTCCACGGCCGGCTCACGCAGGTTGTAGTGTGAGCTCATCGCATGCGCGTAGGCGCCTGCGTTGGCGATGAGCAGCACATCCCCTTCGCGCGTGGGCGGCAGCAGCCGATCGTGGCCGAGCACATCGGCGCTCTCGCAGATCGGGCCCACGATATTCACGAGCTCCGTCGCCGGCTCGTCGGCGCGCGTGAGATTGATGATCTCGTGATACGCACCATAGAGCGCGGGCCGGATCAAAGAGTTCATTCCCGTCGCCACGCCGACGTAGCGCATGTCGGCTTTCGACTTGAGCTGCGTGACGCGGGCGAGCAGCACGCCCGCCGCCGCCACCAGGTAGCGCCCGGGCTCCAACCAGAATTCGAGCTTGGGATGCTCGGCGCGCACCGCCGTCAGCAGCGTGTCGAGCTTACCGAGGTCGACAGCGTGCTGATCGGCGTGCTCCGGAACCCCGAGACCGCCGCCAACATCGATGACCGTGACGTCGGTGAAATGCTGCGCGATATCGGCCAGCGAGCGCGCCGTCTGCTCCCAATTGGTCACGTCGAAGATGCCGCTGCCTACATGCGCCTGCAGGCCGACGATACGCACGCCGGCCTCGCGCGCGTGCCGCGCGAATTGCTTGAGCTCGGTGAGCGGCACGCCGAACTTGGAATGGGAGCCGGCCGTGCGCACGTGATGGTGGTGGCCGCGGCCGACGCCGGTATCGACGCGCGCGAATATCTCGCGACCGCGGAACAGATCCGGCCACGCCGCCAACACATAGGTGTTGTCGACCGTGACCCGCACGCCACGGCCAAGGGCCCAGAGGTACTCATCGCGCGGCGCGAAGTTGGGCGTGTAGAGAATCCTCTGTGGATCGATGTCGGGGAACAGCTGCAGGGCGCGCTCCACCTCGTAGCGCGATACACATTCGAAGTCCAGGCCCTCCGCCCGCAATGCCTGCAGCACCTGGGGATGAGGGTTGGCCTTCATCGAGTAGTGGATTCGGCCGAACGAGGCGAGCTCG
>VBNY01000241.1:0-6896 GCA_005877705.1 Gammaproteobacteria bacterium | reverse complement strand
AATGCAGCCTCGCGCTCACCCAGGGCGGCGATGAGCTGGTCGCGCTTCTGGCGCCACCAGGGCGAGGCCCGCACGGCTGCGCGCTGCGGCTGCGAGAACAACTGCTCCCAGTTCGGACCTAGCACTCTGTCGCCCCGCACGGGACGAATCAGCAGCTCATGCAGCTGCTCGACGAGGCGATCGCCCTGGCTCTCGTCCACGACGAAGGTGAAGTTCAGGTCATTCGCCGCCTGGCTCACCAGATAGATCTTCTGCTCTTCGAAGAACTCGAAGGCGCCGCCGAGCTGGTGCAGGATCGCGCGGATGTTGCGGCCTACCAGGCTCACGGAGGCGCACGGCCCGATCACCTGCACGCGGCACAGCCGCGACAAGCCGGTAACGAGTTCGCTCAGCAGCGTGTTGTCGAGCGTGTTGGCGGCGGGGTCGAGTGACACCGTGACGTTCGTCTCGGATGTCGACACGAGATCCACGGACATGCCGTGCTCCTTGAAGACCTGGAAGGCATCCGCGAGAAAGCCGACCTGGTGCCACATGCCGGGGCTTTCGAGCGAGATCAGCGTGATGCCCTTCTTCGTGCAGACGGCCTTTACCTGCGCTGCGCCATCGCCTGCCTCGGCGCTCAGCACCGTGCCTTCGAGCTCCGGCGCCTGAGTGGCGTACACATGCAAAGGAATGCGGTAATGGCGCGCCGGCAGAATGCAGCGGGGGTGCAGGACTTTCGCGCCGCTCGTGGCGATTTCCTGAGCTTCGTCATAGTGCAGCGCGCGCAGCAGGCGCGCCGTAGGCGTCGAGCGCGGGTTGGCGCTGAACATGCCGGGCACGTCGGTCCAGATCTCGAGCCGTTGCGCGCGCAGCTTGGCGGCGAGGTACGCTGCAGAGGTATCGGAGCCTCCGCGGCCGAGCAGCACGGTGTTGCCATCGTCGTCGCTCGCAATGAAGCCCTGTGTGACAACAACCGCCGGCAAGACTGCAAGCCGCTCCTCCAGCGCCGCATCCGGAGCGAAGTTGCACGTGGCCGACAGCACGCTTGCTTTAGCCGAGGCGCTGCGACGTTCCTCGGCTTTCAACATGGTCCGCGCATCGACCCATGCCACATCCAGCCCCTGAGCGCGCAGATAACGTGCTCCGATCTCAGTGGCCATCAACTCGCCGGTTGACATCACGCGTGCGCGCGTGCGGTCGCTGACCTCCCCCACGAGCGGCACGCCCGCGGCGATCTGCCGCAGCTCCGCCAACTGCCGCTCGACCTCCGCGCCGAGCGGGATGCCAAGCTCCGCAGCGAGATCCCGATGGCGCTCGTAGATCGCGCGCAGCTCCTCGTCGTGCGATTGTCGAAGCGCCGCCTCGAGCAGCTTTTCGAGGCGATCGGTGACGCCCGTGATGGCGGAGTGGACGATCAACACCCGCGCACCGCCGGCGCGCCGCTCGGCGACGACCTTGGCGATGTTGCGCCAGTTGGCGAGTGAGGAAACACTCGTGCCGCCGAACTTGAGCACGATCCAGGCAGAGGCCATGCGCGTCAAGTGAGTTGTTCCTCGAGTCAGTTGGCGCGCCGTGGAGCCGGCATGCACGCGGGCACGCGGCTCTGACCCGCGGGGCGCAACGGCCGCAGGCCACTTTTAACAGCCAATTGATTACAGCTCTTCGTCGAAGTCGCGAAGGTCCTTCTCGAGCTTTTTGTCCGCCAGCACTTCCTCGAGCCGGCTCCACGCGGCCTTGCCGCGCTTGCCCTGGTTGCGGACGCGCTTGTCTACCCGATCGAGCAGCCGGTCGTAGTCGGTGCCGTCCTCGGTGGTGGCCCCGCTCAGGAACTCATCGTCGAGATCGAAGCTCGCGTTGTCTCGTTCGGACATCTAGCGGTGCAAATCCTGAAGTAATTCAATCACTAGCGTGCTCACCTGGGCACGGCAAGGCAGCGAACTATAGCGGATTCGCGCCGCCGATCAACCCTTGCCAGCTACCTGTCAGGTCCGCCTGGCCAAGCGCCTCGCGCTCGAGGAGGCCCGAGCCCCCCTTTTGGCCCTACGCCTGGTCCATTCGGTCCCGCACCACCACCGGCGCCCCGCGGCTCAACCCCAGCCCCTCGGCCGCGCTCTGCTCTGCCCGGGCAATCTCCACGACGCCGAACGAATTGATCAGCGCGAGGTACTCCCCCGGGCGGCTGTCCCCGTAGGTGCGCAACAGGGGGAACGAGTGGTTGCCGGCGTGCACCAGCGGCAGCCGGAACCGCTCGATCAGCCCCCCATCGATGTTGCTGATGAGGTTGCCGAAGTGGTCGATACTAATAATGACTCCGGCGATGCTGTCGGGTTCCACCATCGGCTCGTCCACCCAGGCGGGAACGAGGGTGCTCGCCGGTTGCCCCAGCTGCTCGGGCAAGCAGCGGCCAGCGGCTAGCTCGGCCGCTATCGGAGCGAAGATATCCCGCCCGTGGAACGTCGCGCTCGGGCGTTGCACCCCGAAGTGGGCCAGCTGTGGCGCCCCCAGCCGTACAATCGCGGCGTCCGTGTGCCGGGCGACAATTGGCGCGAGCAGACCGTTGTCCGGAGCTAGAAAGAGGTGTCCGCGGGCGCTGACGGCGACGATATCGCGCGACGTGCCCACCCCTGGATCCACGACGGCGACGTGCACCGTGCCGGCCGGAAAGTACTCAAAGGCGCGAGCCAGCCAGAAGCCCGCTTCGGCGGGCCAGTGAACGACGATCTCGTGCGTCAGGTCGATGATCCGCGCGCCGGAGAAGCGGCTCAGGATGCATCCCTTCATCACCCCGACGAACGGGCCCTGATGCCCAAAATCGGTCGTGATGGTGATGACGCCTGAGGGCTTGGCGAAGCTGCTCACCGGCCGACCATGTCCGCATCCCCCGTCGCTGTCAACCTAGCTATTAATGGGAAAAAGTGGCCTACCGCAGCCTACGGCCCTTTTTCGGACAGTAGCTCCGCTGCCGCCCGCGGCGGGGTCCCAGGAAATCGTCTGCGATTTCCTGGGGTGCCCATAAGGCGTGACTCTTGCCGGCTGCTTCGTGCCGGTGCGGCGGGGCCGCGGCGTGGTTTAATTGGAGCCACCTACCATGGAAGTTACGCCCCCGTGAGTTCTGCTTATGACCGGCTGCCTCTGAATGCGCTGCGGGTATTCGAGGCGGTTGCCGCGCGGCTGAATTTCGGCGAGGCGGCCGAGGCGCTGCATGTCACGCCGGCTGCCGTCAGTCAGCAGATCAAGTCGCTGGAGGACTACCTGCAGACGCCGCTCTTGCGGCGCAACGGCCGCAACGTGCAGCTCACGCCGGAGGGCGCACGGTTGCTGCCCGGGATCCGGCGCGGTCTGGATGAGCTCGAAGCGGCCCTGCAGAGCCTCAGGCAGGAGCGCCACACGGGCACGATCGACGTGAGCACGCTCGCCTCCTTCCTGCAGAAATGGCTGATGCCGCGGCTCGGGGACTTGCGCGCACGCCATCCCGAGATCGAGCTTCGCATCCACTCCTCGCCCGAGCTGGTCGATTTCGCGCGCACGGACTTCCATGCGGCCATCCGCTTCGGCGCCGGCGGTTACGAGGGACTGCACAGCCAGAAGCTGCTGGACGAATCGCTCGTGGCCGTCGCCGCCCCTGCGCTGCTTGCGAAGTACGGTCCGCTGCCCAACGCCGGCGGGCTTGCGAAGTTGCCCCTGCTGCACGGCACCGAGATCGATTGGGTGAACTGGTGTGCGGGCGACACGAGCAGTCTGCAGGCACTGCCCGGGGCATACATCGATGACTCGGCGAGCCTGCTCACCGCGGTGGCGGAAGGGCTCGGGTTCGGCATCCTGCGCTGGACGCTCGCCGCGAGCGAGCTGCAGGCCGGACGGCTCGCGCTGGCGAGCGACACGGTCCTGCCGCATCAGTTCGCCTACTACTTCGTCTGCCCGCAGTCGTACATCGCCTTGCCGAAAGTCGCCGGCCTGCGCGACTGGCTCCTGCAGCAGGCGGCGGCGTTCAGCGCGCCACCGCGATCCGCCGGATCGGACCCCCAGCGGCGCGCGAAACACAGTCGGCCCGGGCCCGCTGTCAGGTAGTCCTCTTAAGGATGCCGGGAGTAGTGCTGCGAGGTCGGAGCTCCTTCGGCGCAGGCACGGCAACGATCCGTGTAGGGAACGGCCGCCAGGCGTTCCTCCTCGATGGGCTCACCACAGGCGGAGCACGTGGTGTAACGGCCCTCCTCGAGGCGGCGCAGCGCCGCTTCGAGCTGGCGGAGCTCCGCCTGCGCGGATTGGGAGATCGCGCCGAGAACATCGTCGTTCTCCCTCTGGGTCACCTGTTCGGCAAAGTCAGCGCTCAGCGGATCAGACTCGTGCCGCAGGTCCGCGCTCGCCCGGCTCGCCCGGTTGCGCAGCTCTTCCCGGCGCTTGAGCAGATGCACTCGTACAGCTTGGATATCCACTTGAGCCTCCTAAGCTGACCTGGAGTCCGAATAGCGGCCCTGAGCCTGAGCCCGCTGCAAAGCACATTATCGACACCGCCCGCGAAGTCAACTCGGTCCCAACCATCGCTCAGCGGCTGCGCTGTTCCTCCAGCCATCGCTGGATGCGATCGAACGGCTCGACGAATTTCGCCACGCCTTCACGCTCGAGCTGCTCGGCGACCGCATCCAGATCGACCCCCAGCCGCTCGAGCCCCTCGCGCGCGTCGCTGGCCTCGGCGATGTGGCGCTCGAGGCGCAGCTCGGGTCTGCCGAGGCCGACGTACTTGATGGGACTGTAAGTCGGATCTTTGGCGGATGTCGACGCCCAAAGCAGCCGCTGCGGCCGCGCTCCCCGGCGGGCCAACTCCTCCCAGCGCGGCGAAGCGCTCAGGCCCTCGTAGATCTCGTAGGCACGGCAGGCGCTCGCGATGGCGGCCTTGCCGCGCAGGGTGCGTGCGGCAGGCTGGCCGCTTGCGGCGAGGCCGTCCAGAACCTTGTCCACGTGAGTATCGATGCGGCTGAGGAAGAAACTGGCCACAGAGGCGATCCTCTCGATGGGTTTCCGCGCTGCCAGCCGGGCCTCGAGTGCGTCGAAGTAGGCTTGCGCGACCGCTCGATACCGCTCGGGCGAAAACAACAGTGTCACGTTGACGTTGATGCCGGCAGTGAGAAGCTCACGGATGGCCGGCAAGCCCGCTTCGGTCCCGGGGATCTTGATCATCGCGTTGGGACGCTCGAGCCGCCGCCACAGCCGCTGCCCTTGCGCGACGCTCCCGGCTGTGTCGTACGCCAGATGGGGCGAGACCTCCAGGCTCACGAACCCATCGCCGCCCGAGGTGCCGTCGTAGTTGCGGCGCAGCAGGTCCGCGGCGCGCCCGAGGTCTTCGAGCGCGAGCTCCTCGTAGAGGGCCATGCTCGAGGACACTTTGGGCAGCAGCCTCGCGACCGCCTGGGCGTAGCGCGGTTCCTTCATCATGGAGTTCGCGAAGATCGCGGGGTTGGACGTGACGCCGGCTATGCCGTCCTGTTCGATCAGACGCGCAAGCGAGCCGTCGTCGAGCATGGCACGGCCGATGTCATCGAGCCACACGCTCTGACCCAGCTTGCGCAACTCCAGCAGCGGATTGGGAGGGATGGCGTTCATGCGCACCCACAGTGAACACCATTCCGGCCGGGAAATCGAGCTGCGATCGTATAGTGGGCGCGGCCCGCACCGCTGCACAAATCCCCAAGGTCTCGAGCGGTTCCGCGCCGCAACCGCGTGGTTTCCCTACAAATGTGAGTAAATCCACTGTCGCTGACTGAACAGGAGGAGCACCGCTATGAACGACTTCTTCGATGCGGGAAAACTGGCGGACGATGTGCACACGCTTGTCAATGATGCGGAAGCGTTGCTGCGGGCCACTGCTGATGGTGGCGGAGAGAAGGCCTCCGTAGCACGTAAGAGTGCCGAAGAGTCCCTCCGCGCCCTGCGCAGCCGTCTGGCGTCACTGGAGCGCGAAGTGACGGGACGCGCGCGCGTCGTCGACGGCTACGTGCATGACAATCCATGGACGGCCATCGCGGTGGTCGGTGGAGTGGCGCTGCTCGTGGGGCTCCTCGTGGGACGCAGGTAAATGGATGAGCGCGCGGCGGCCCCGGGCGATGACGCGGCGGACGAGGAAGCGCACAGCGGGGTGATCCGCGGCCTGCTCGCCTCGGCCCTCGATGCCGTCAGGACACGGCTTGATCTGGCGACGGTCGAAGTCGAGATCTACCTGCTGCGCACGGTTCACCTGCTCGTGTGGGCGGTGGCCGCCGTCGCCTGCGGTTTGCTGGCGCTCGCTTTCGGATTGGTGACGCTCGTCGTGGCGTTGTGGGATACGCACCGCATGGCGGCTCTGCTCGGGGGCACAGTCGCGTTCGTGGCGCTCGCCGCAACTTTCGCGAGCATTGGCGCGCGCGCGCTGCGCAACAGGCCGCGCATGCTCGAGGGCACCCTGCAACAGCTCGAGCACGATCAGCGCAGAGTGGGCGGTACCGGATGAAACGTATCGAAGCCCTCGAAGCACGCCGGCGCACCCTGCTCGCGCGGTGCGATCAGCAGCGTGCCGAGATCGCCTACCGGGTCGCGCGCATCCGGCCCGGCATGCAGCTGGTGCAGTGGACGCGGCGCGCACCGCAGTCTGCGGCGGACCATCCGCTGGCTTGGCTCGCGGCCATCGCCAGCCTGATCATCATGCTACGCCGGCGCAAACTGATCTCCTGGTTGCCCTGGATCACGGGCATGTTGTCGCTCGTGTCGCGCGCCGCAAGGTTGATGCGGCTGATCGCACAGTTACGGACGCCACCTCCTCCCGGCAGCGTGCCGGACTGATGATCTCGCAGCGAGGGCCGACAGGCGTCTAACGTTCGCTCGGTGGCGGCGTCGCGGCATCTGGCGCAACCGTGGGCGCAGTGGCAACCGCCACGGCACCCGGC
>VBNY01000077.1:24113-27966 GCA_005877705.1 Gammaproteobacteria bacterium | reverse complement strand
TGCCGTCGCCCAGCTCGAATACGATGACGTCCGGCTTGCCCGCGGCGAGCTCGGTCAACATCGTGCGCGTGAGCGCGGGGCCGTTGGTTTTCGTGGTGGTGACGACGCCCAGATCGGTGAAGATGGCCGAGCGACGCGCGCCCGCGTCTTCCATCGCGAGGATGTCACGCCGCAGCGACACACCCGTGGCCTTGAACGCATCGATGGTGAGACCCCTGTGCCGCATGCGACTGATGATCGCGCACGCGGCGGCCGTCTTGCCGGCCTCCATGCACGTTCCCGCGAGCGCGACCACGGGCACGCCGCGAGTCTCGAGCTTCGCTTCCGGGTCGAGGCGCTTGTGACCAACACGCGCCGGCACCCCGATGCGCTCGCCAAGGTAGGGGAAGTGCAGCGCGACCCCGAGCACCCGGCAGTCGAACGGCCTGCCCTTGTCCGGGTTGATCGAATCGCAGATGCCGAGCACGCCGCCGATGTTGAGCATCTGGATGACATCACCGGCCTGCAGCGCCGGCGGCACGTGGCCGGAGTAGCCGAACAGCGCTTTGCGGTGGCCGAGCGCGCCTGCGACGATGTCGCCCTTGCCGACCTTGGCCATGCGGCCGCTCGTCAGCTCGAGCGTGTTGTAGGTCGACTTGTTGCTCAGCACTTCGACCACCACGACCACGCCCTCCTCGGCGGGGATCTCCGTGGAAATGCGCACTTCGTGCGCCAGGCCGCACGCCTGCGTGACGGAGGCGATCTTGTCGACGACCACACTGCGCATGCCGTTGAGCATCGCTACGGGTCCTGCGCGCGCGCGCCCGCACGGGTATAGAACACGCCCGGGAGCGAGACGATTTTCGAAAAGCCGAGCGCATCGGTTGCCGACCATTCGCCGGCGGATTCGCCGTAGACGCCTTTGGAGGCCGCCATGAGCGAGTAAGGCGACTCGACGCCCTCCACGAACAGGTTTCCCGGCCGGAACAACATCTGCACGCTGCCGGTCACCCGCTGCTGCGACGACAGCAGCAGCGCCTCGATATCGCGGCAGACTGGATCGAGCAGCTGCCCCTCGTGCACGAGATCTCCGTACGGCTGAGCCACGAGGTCCTTGATGCGTTGCTGCCGCCCCGTGAGCACGAGCTTCTCGAGCTCACGGTGCGCCGTGAGCAGCACTTCGGCGGCCGGCGCCTCGAATGCAACGCGGCCCTTCGTGCCGATGATCGTATCGCCCAGATGGATCCCGCGGCCGATGCCAAACGGCGCGGCCAACGCTTCCAGCGTCTCGATCACCGCCACGGCGGACAGCGACTTGCCATCGAGTCCTACCGGCCGACCGTTCTCGAACGCAATCGCATGGCGCTCGGGCTCGCGCGGCTGCGTGAATGCGGCGTGCGTCAGCACCCAGGCGTCATCGGGGATGCTGCCCGCGGAGGTGAGCGTCTCCTTGCCGCCGATCGTCACGCCCCACAGGCCGCGGTTGACCGAGTACGCCGCCCCGAACGGGGGTACCGGGAGCGCGCGCTGTTGCAGATATTGCAGCTCGTCCTGGCGCTTGAACGCCTGGTCGCGCACCGGGGCGAGCACTTCCAGGTCCGGCGCCAGCGTGCGCAACGCAACTTCGAAGCGCACCTGGTCGTTGCCGGCGGCCGTGCATCCGTGAGCGATCATATTGGTGCCGAGCTTGCGCGCCATGCGGGCGATGGTCTGCGCTTGCATGACGCGCTCCGCGCCGACGCACAGCGGATATAACTGCCCGCGCCTGACGTTTCCCATGATCAGAAAGCGCAGCACCTGCTCGAAATAGTCCGCCCGCGCATCGACCTGATGATGCTCCACGGCACCGAGCGCGCGAGCCCGTTCCGCCAGCGCCAGCGCGGCGCGCGCGTCGATTCCGCCCGTATCGACGGTGACCGTGATGACCGGTCGGCCGTAGTGCTCGGCGATCCACGGCACGAGAAACGAGGTGTCGAGCCCGCCGGAGTAGGCGAGAACGATGGGCGTGGCGCCCGCGCTCGATACGGTGTTGGGCATGATTTCAGACTCGGAAGATGGCTTGCAGGCGGCCCACCAGCTCGTCCTGCGCGCGCGCGCTGGCGGTCGCTATGAATATGGTGTCGTCGCCGGAGAGGGTTCCGGCCACTTCCGGCCACTGCGCCTTGTCGATCGCAACGGCGACGCTCTGGGCGGCCCCGATCGTGGTCCGCAGCACGGTGATCGACGGCCCGGCGCGCCTCAGGTCGCGCACGAACTGCGTCAGCATGCCGAAGTCGCCGTTGGCGCGCGTGACTTCATCCGGCGGCAGCACGTAACGGCCGCTCGCCTTGAGGACCCCGAGATCGCGCAGGTCCCGGCTGATGGAGGACTGCGTCACCGCGTGCCCCTCCTTCCTCAGCAGACGCGCCAGATCCTCCTGCCGGCGCACTAGACCGTCCCGCAGGATGCGTACGATGGCATCACGCCGCTCGAGCTGTTGTGCATCCGTCAGCACGCGCCCATTGTCCTCGCATAAAATCCCACGCATTGTGCATATTCATGCACAAGCAGTCAAGCGGCCGGCTCGCTACCTGTCGATACCGAACACGAGATCCGCCCCACGGGCCTGTCCCACCTCGGTCTTGACGGTCCAGTGGTCTCCCAGGCTGTAGCGGAGCTTGATGGTGTTGAGCTGCTGCGTGAGGCTGACGCCGTAGCTCACATACAAGCGGGGCGAGAGATACTTCCCCAGCACGAGTGATGTGTCGTTGGTCTGGGTCGGCGAAGAAGTCCCCGTGCGCTGAATCGTAGGATCCGATTCGAGGCTCACGTCCTCGATGCCCACGCGCGAGCCCAGCTGCTGCGCCAGGATGGCCCCGCCCTGCAACAGGGCCTCGTTGCCCGCGCCGGACTGTGCCGTCTCGAGCGAGCCGCCCGCGAGGATCAGCGACACGATCTGCGATTGAGGCAGCGACGGCTCGGAGAAGAACGACATCCGCGGCTGCAGCAGCGTGCCGCGGACATTCACGCCGGCGGTGACGTCCGGATACTGCTTGACGGCGCGGATATCTACGCCCGGATTGTCTACCGGGCCTCCGGTGAAGATCAGGCGCCCGCGCTGGATATCCAGCTTGCGCGCGTAGGCGGTGTACTTGCCCTCCTCGATCGACAACTCACCCGTCGCTCGTGTGACCGCATCATAACCGCTGCGCACTGTGATGCTGCCGCCGAGCCGTCCCGTCAGCCCGAACGTGTCGATCGTCGCGCGATCGCCCAGAGTCAGGGTGATCGTGCTGACAACCTCGAAGCGCTTCGCAGGATCCTCCTCGGCGCTTCCTACGATGACCTCGTCGGGGGTGGCGCGCACCGCGCCGGTCAAATCCTTTGGCACTATCTTGGCAAACGGCACCCGCACGGCGCCCGTCACTTCAATCTTGCGTCCGTCGACGTTGAAGTCGAGGTTCGGCGAGGCGTCGATCTGCGCCTCGGGAATGTCGACGACCCGCAGGTTGGTTCCCTGCAGCGTGATCTTGCCCCGCGGCAGAGAGTTGTGCCATTCGAGATGCCCACCTGCGGTGGCGGTGCCCGAACCGACGCGCGCCGAGCCGTTGAAATCGACGCCGCTGTCCGTGAGATGCGCTTCCAGACCGAGCTGGCGCAGGCCGAGGTTGACCTGATACAGGTCGATCTCCGCGTCGGAGAGCTTCAGCATGCCGCTCATGAACGGAGTTCCGAGAGTTCCGCTGATCTGCACGTCCGCCACGAGCCGGCCCGCGGCACGGTCGATATCCGGCATGTAAAGCGAGATGAGGCTGAGCTCGCCGGTTTGCGCATGCAGCTCGCCCTGCAGCGGCATATCCTGCCACTGCGTGCCGCCGCGTTGCGCGCTGAGTCT
>VBNY01000077.1:15717-24085 GCA_005877705.1 Gammaproteobacteria bacterium | reverse complement strand
TGACACTGCGCGTGGCAGTCACACTCACCGTGCCCGAGCCGAGGGTGGTGTGCTCGACCCGATGGCTCAGCAGTCGGTGCGAGAGCTGCGCGTCCGAGAGCTCGACACGCAGGCTCCCCTCGACCGGCTCCTGTGCGCTGCTGAACAGGCGCGCCAGGATGTTGATCGTTCCCTGGTACTCCACGGACGGCGTCAGCCCCGAGGTGAGGGTGTTGATCGGCAGTTGGTTGGCCGTGAGCGTGGTGGACCACTGGCCGGGACTCCAGTCCGCATCCGCGCACAGGCTCGCCGGAGTTCCGACCAGACACAGCCACTCGAGGCGTGCTGCGGCCGCCGACAGCCGCAGTCCCACCGGCCGCTCGAGCTCGAGGTGCAGCGACTGGCTGCCGTTGACCGTGAGTGTGCCGAGCTGCCCTTGGAACAGGCCGTGGACGTACGGGCCCCGCGCTTGCGCCGTTGCGGCGAGTCCGATGGTCTTCACCTCGAGATGCGCCGCGTAGTCCGTAGCCTGGCCGCCGAGCGTGAACACGATGCTCTGGAATGTTCGATCGCGGTAGGTAAGGTTACGCAAGCGCGCCTCTATCCTGGAGTCCTGCTGTGAGCGCGGGTCGAAGTCGATGTCGGCATCGAAGCCCTCGAGCGTAATGCCGTCGTAATGGATGCCGCCGCCGTGAGCAGTGGCGGCGATCGTCGGATCCGCCAGGGTGCCGCGAATCGTTCCGGCTGCCTTCAGCTGTCCGCGGCTGTCGGCCGATAACACGCTCAGGTCTTCCGCATTCACGGCAAAGCGCAGGTCGATCTCGCTGTTGACCCGGCCGTCCAGCGCGAGACTCGCTCGTCCCAGCCCCACGCGCACGCCGTCGAACTGCCAGGTGGTCGCGGAGCGGAACAGTTTGCCGTTGCCACGCGCCGCGACGCCACGCAGCTGCCCGCCCACATCGTGAAACTCGATCGTGATATCGCCTTGGCGGTCGAAACCCTGCCCGTGTGCCGCCAGCGTGAAATTCAGCTTGCCCGGCAGGTCAGGCCGCAAACGGCCCGGGTCGATGCCGCTCGCGCGTCCCTGCAACGACCAGCTCTGCGCCGGAGACCAGATGAGGCCCCCCTCCAGACTCGCATGGCCGTCGAACAGATCGGCATCGGCGCGGCTGAATGTGAAACTGTCCTTGCCGAGCGTCCCGTCCACCTGCAACGGCATCGCGGGCAGACCGGGCACGCCGCCGATACCGCTCGCATGGACGCTGTAAGGCAATGTTCCCTCGAGCGTGAAGTCGCCCGACGCGCTGCGTAGGATGTCGGCGCCGACGAGGGGCCAGCGGAAGTCGCGCCAGCTTCCATGCAGGCCCAACCGCGGCCCGTGCGGCACGATGCCGATCGTGCCGGCGCCGCTGGCATGGGCGCCCGAGCCCAGATGCGTGACCTCCATCTGCTTGGCGGTGAGTACGTGGGCGGCATAGGCGCCCGCGAATTGCCCTTCGAACAGGCCCGCGTGCAGTCCGGTTGGATTCACCGGGCCGCGTGCGCCGAACCCGTCCGAGTCCCCGTGCACAGCCAGGCGGCCGGTGATGATTCCAAGCGGTCCGCCGACACCCCACGCACGCAGATCAAAATCGTGCACGACGGCCTCGCCGAGCCAGTGCCAGTGGTTGGTGAGATCGAGCGCGCGGCCGCTGAAATCGCAGCGAAACGGGATGACCGTGTGCGCGGTGACGAGCAGCGTGTCCAGATCACCCTTGGCGGTGCCGAACACCGTCCAGGCGGGTTGCCCGTCCGGACTCCAGTTGATGCGCCCGTCGACATCGAGTTGCAGGGGATCGGTCGCCCGCAGCTCGCCGATTCCCGAGAAGTGCGTGTCTCCCATCTGCACCTGTGCCTCGAAGAAGCGGATGCTGCGATGGCGCAGCACCGCCGAGCCCACGATCTCGGTGCCCTCGAGGCGATAGCCGTTGGGTACGACGAGCACCGCGTGCCCAACACGCGTGTGCTCGGCGCTGATGATCAGCCATCGAGGCAGAAACAGCGGCTCCCCCCCTGGCGTGGCGGGGCGCGTGCGGCGTTTTACCTGTATGTAGGCGCTGCGCAGGTAGGCATCGGGCGAGCGGATGGTCTGCCACAGCAACGGCGTCAGCGCGACCCGCCCCTCGAAGCCGTCAAAGCGAAGATGCACGAGATGGTGGTCGAGCTCCACGCGCTCGACGTGAATGCCGCGCGCGATCGTGCCGCTCGGGTTCACGATGTCGAGGCGCACGCCGGCAAACTCGCGGGGCACGAGACTGACGATGAATTTCAGCCCGCTCTCGGTGAAGGCGGCGTAGTAGATGGCGCCCGCCGGCACGGCCACCGCCAGCAGGATCAGGAGGCCGGCGATGCTGAGGAGGAGGCGGCGCATGGGCTCAAGCTGCAGCTTACAGCTTCGGCGAGAAGTTGATGTGCAGGCGCGGGCTCGTGTTGCGCGACAGCGGCTGCGCCACGTCTACACCTAAGGTCACCACCGGCAGGCGCACGCGAAATCCGATGCCGACCGAGTACTCGAGCGGCACGCCGAGTATTTCCCACTCGTTGCCAATGCGACCGCCCAGATGGTCGAACGCGTTGCCATAGTCGAAGAACGTCGCGATGCCGAAGTTGTTCGGCAGGTCGCGGACCACCTCGACGGTACCGGTGATCAGATCCTTGCCGCCGACCTTGACGCTCTGAACCACGGTCAGGCACTGGCTGTCGGGGGCGCGGATGTCGTGGAGCCGCGCGCACAGCAGGTGAACGACATCCTGAGTCGGCGACAGATCGTTGTACGCGAAACCGCGCACGCTGTTGTCACCGCCCGCGAAGAAGCGCATCACTTCCGGCAGCTGGCTGAAGCGCGACACCAGGCTCGCGCCCACCTCATCGCGCAGCAGCAGATGCCAACCGCTTGCCAGGTGAAACACGCGCTCGGCCTGCACGTGCAGCTGGATGAAGTTGGAATCCGAGCCGAACACGCTGTGCGAGCCGCGCAGCTCGGCAAAGAAAGGATGCTGGAAGATCGGCTCGCCGAGATAACCCTTGGGCACGGAGGCCAGGTCCACGCTGGGCACCAGCAGACGATGAGTGTTGGTCCCAGCCGCGGACTCGCCGGTGGTGCGCATGCCGGTGACCGTCCACACGTGCTGCCAGTTGCTGTCGACTTTCGTGACGCTCGGCCCGAGCGACAGGGTCCTCGTCGTGACGTCGGCGAGCTGACGCTGCTCGACCGTGCTCGCCAATGTCAGATTCTCGACCGCCGGATCGCCGATCGGCACCAGGTAGCGGCTCTGCAGGCTGTACTTGGTCACCTGCGCAGCCTGCAACAACATGTTGAAGCGATGCCCGTGGGAATTGATGCGACGGTCCTCCCACCCCAGTGTGCCGCGCGGGCCGGTGTCGGTGGCGTAGCCGGCGGCGAACGAATAGTGGTTGCGCCGGCTCGGGTCGGCGCGAATGCTCACCGGCACCACGTGCGCTGCGCGGTCGGGCTCGCCGGGCAGCACTTCCAGGTTGCTGAAATATTGCGCGTCATCGAGTGCGAACTGCGTGCGCAGGATCTGTGTCAGGTCGAACGGATCGCCCTCGCTGTAGCGCAGGTAGCGGCGCACCAACGCATCGGCGACCGCCGTCTGCTCGATGCTGGTCGCCCCGAAGTGGTAGCGCTCGCCGGTGTCCATCTCGAGCGCCGCGCTCGCCTTATGGTTGGGCGGATCAACCACCAACTCGTTACGCGTGAGGCGCGCGTCGAGGTAACCGTACGTCGCGGCGGTTCTTTGCAGATCGTTCTTGATGGCTTCGTAGGCCGCGTGACTCAGGCGATCACCGGGACGCAGCGGCAGATTGGCGATGATGCGCCGGAACAGGCGATCGCTTTGTCCCGGCCCGTGGACCTGCACGTCGAGCTTGTCGATCAGCACCGGTGTGCCGGGGTTGATGTCTATCGTGAGCCGCCAGTCGCCGTGCCCGACATTGCTCACCTCGGAGCGCACCTGCGGCTCGTAGTAGCCGAAGGGTTTCAGGGCGGACTGCACTTCGCGCTCGACGCGGTCATGCAGCCGCTCGATCGTATCGGCGCTCGGCTCGGTGCGCTTGTAGCGTTCGGCGCTCAGGTACGCGAGCACGTTGGCGCGCAGTTGCTCGTTGACTCCTCGGACCTCGACGTTGATGTTCGCACGGGCCAGCGGGCAGGCAATCAGGCACACGGTAACTATCGAGGCTCGGCTGTGCCGTCGAGCCCGCGGAAAGGGATTGCTGTGCGCCATCTAGAGGTGCGAAGTTGCGAAAGCCTGAGGATTCTAGAGCCTCGCCGCGGGACGCGCTCGAAGCTATTCATCAGAGTCGGCACCGACGGCTTGGGTTCCACGCACGGCGCTTGCGGCCGAGGCCGGTCAGTCGCCCCAGCACTCGAGGGCAGCGGCGCCGCCTCAGGGCCACGTGGAAGGCTTCAGCCGGAATTCAGTTTCTCCCTGCGCCAAGCCACGCGAGTCGAAGCGCCGCTCGGCCAGGTACAGGGCGCCCGAGGTCTCGAGCAGCAGCACAGTCGAGCACCTCGTGCCATATTCCGCGTGCAATACGAACGGCGCGGACAGCACCCGTTCCCACTCGGGCGACAGGCCAGTCTGCGGCAGCTCCTCGTCCGGCGAGGCGGTGGCGCGGTCGTCGAGGATGGCAAACAATCCCTCCGGCGAAGCAGTGCCGGAGTCCCTCAACCAGCCCTCGAACCGGCGCCGCACGCGACGCAGCTTCGGCCAGGGAGTGTCGAGAAACTCGTTGGACAGCCCGTACACTGCCGGCGGCAACGGGCGCGCAAACCGTTCGGCACGGTTCGAGGCGTAGCTGAGTGAGTCCCGGTCGGCGAGCAGCAGATTGAAGCCGGAGTAGGCGGACGCCTGTGTTTCGAGGGCGGCGAGGAATTCCGCGGGTTTCCCCGGGGCGCTCAGGTACTGCGGAGTCAGGCTGCCGCGCGACGGCGCGTCCGGCCGCGGCCGCTGCAGCTCGCGGAAGTTCGTCACGACGCCGAAGCGCCGCTGACGATCCACGCCGAGCCAGGTTCCCTGCGCCCGCAGGTCGCGGCCCGCGAGAATGTCGTGCGGCGCCGGCCACTTCGCCAGCGGCGCCGCCGGGCGCTCGTGAAACTCGTCACGGTTGGCGGCCACTACGAGACGGTAGCGGGGATGGACCTGCCAGGCGAGCACGAGCAGACACATACTCTTATGGGGTCAGCCCGCTGCAGCGAGCCACGTCGAGATCAGACGATACGAGATGGAGTGCGACGGCGGCAAAATCGGCTCGCCCGACCTGATCTGCTCGCGCGTGAACCAGCGCGCGTCCTCCAGCTCACCGCCGAGCCGCACCGGGCTGCCGGACCGCGCGCGCGCCTGGAAGCCGATCATGAGCGAAGATGGAAACGGCCACGGTTGGGACGAGTCGTAGCGCACGCCGGCGACGTGCACCCCCGTTTCCTCGACGACTTCGCGCACGACCGCATCCTCCAGGCTTTCGCCGGGCTCGACGAAGCCCGCAATGGTCGAATAGCGGCCGGCGACCCAGCTCCCCTGGCGGCCGAGCAACGCACGCTCGCCGTCCGTCACGAGCACGATGATGGCCGGATCGAGACGCGGGAAGAATTCGTGACGGCAGCTCTCATTCGTGCAGCGCATGCAATGTCCGGCCCGTTCCGGGACCGTGAGCGAGCCGCAGGCGCCGCAGTAGCGCTGGCGCGTGCGCCAGATCGACAGCGCGCGCGCGTAGGCAAGCAGGCCCGCCTCGTCCCCCCGCAGCAACGGGGACAGCGGCCGCAGCTCCTGGAAGCTGGTCCCCGCAGGCAGCGCCTCGGACCAGTCCGGCTCGAGATCGATGAGTACGCAGCGCGCGTCTCGAAACCATCCCAGCAGCACGAACTGGCGCGCATCGGCCGCGCGGACGGCCGGATGCTCGCGCGTGAGAAAGGCGATACGAGGTTGCGGATCAGCGTACAGCAGGTGTGTCGTCCCGCGCCCCAGCAGGAACGTGGTCGCCGGGTCCGCCAGCGCAGCCTCGAGCCAGCCGGCGTCATCGCGTACTTCGGCCCGTCGGTCGATGTACGGACCCGAGAAGAAATTTTGCCGGTCGTGATCCATGAGCGCAGCCGCTAAAGCCGTAGAGGCGCGGGATTGTAGCAGCGCGGCTGCAGCGCGCTTATCCAGCGATGTCCGGCGCGCGTCACACAATCAGAAACGCGCACTTACCGCCGCTGCGGTTTGCGCGCCTCTTAGCCGGTGCCCAGCGGCTGAATCAACTCCGGATCGTTGTTCGCCGCGCTGTTGACACGTGTGCTGACTTGGTGAGCGGTCATCACGTCTGACGGATACTGCCGCAAGGCGGCTTTTGCATCGGCCTCAGCGCCGTGCAGCCAGGCGTCGTAGTCCGCCGGCGCGAGGATCGCCGGCATGCGATGTGGGTGGGCGCCCGTGTTGTGGATCTCGCGCAGCAGATCGTTGCCGGGCACAGTGATGAGGGTGCAGCTTTCGATCATCGGCGCAGCGGGCGGGAAGCTCCGCTCCCATAGCGCGGCGAACCCGAATACCTCCTGGTCGGCAAGGTGAATGAAATACGGGTGCTTTTGACCGGCGTCATTCACATGCCATTCGTAGAATCCGGCTGCCGGCATGATGCAGCGTTGGCCGCGCTTCCAGGGTCCGCGCCAGATGGCGCCGGTCTCGAGCCTCTCGATGGTCGCGTTGATCGTCGAGTACCGGGGCGGCACCCCCTGCGCCACGAAGGGAATCAGCCCCCAGCGCATCATCACGCCCTCGCGCTCGCCGTGCGCGAATCGCACGACGGGCACTGCCTGCGTCGGTGCGACGTTGTAGCTCATCTCGAAGTGCCAGCGGATCCGGCCGAGCTGCATGGCCCGGCTGAGCTTGGCTTCCTGCGCGAGGATGTACCGGCCGCACACCAGCTTACCTTAGCGGCTCCGACGGGCTTACGCAGTAATGGCAGCGCTTGTCGCGCACCGGATAGCGCTCGACGACCACGAGGCAGCCGCAGTCGGCGCAACCGCCGAGCCTCAGCTGGTCTCCGCGGGCCAGCGCTATCGTCAGAAAGACCGTGTGCTCGAACGAGATCTGCGAGGCCGGAATCAGCGCCCGATAGATCTCGAACGCCTGGCACAGCAGCTCGCCTCGCGCCACGCCGGGCAGCCCCTGGCTCGCCTCCGTCGCCGGGCGTAGCGGCAGGACGCCCAGCAGGGACAACAGGCTCGCGAGCACCGCCGTCTCCTGTTGCACGCGCAACGAGCGGGTGAAGTAGGCGATCTGTTGGGGCGACTTGCCGCGGTGACGCGGCAGGTAGCTCGGCGCATGGCTCATGTAGGAGCGGTACAGCTTGCGTATCCGGTCGTCGCTGAGTCCGGTCCACGTGCGAATGGTCTGGGTGCGTGCCTCGTGGCGCAGGAAGCGCAGAGCAAGCTCGAGGCGCAGCCGCTCGCGGCTGTAGCGATCGTCCGAGATGCGCATGGTGCTCTCCCCGGTGTGGGCGCTGTGGAGGAGCCTCTGGGGGTGAAATTACCAAAAAACCGCAGTGCAAATTTGGTGAAAAAATACCAAATTGCCGCACGCGGCGCGAGCGCAGTTCGCTACCATAGGCTCCGGGAGCAGGAGTCAAGGGAGGAGCCGCTCATGCTATTGCGTTGCGAGATGGAAGCAGGGGCTGAAGGTGAACAGTCCGGGCTTGCGGCATCGTGGTTGCGGACCGAGACGTTCGAGTCGCTGGTGGAGTTGAATGAGCAGTGCCTGGAGCTGTTCGCGGAGCAGGCCGAGGTGCGCGCGGCGCAAACCAATCTGCTGTTGCGGCAGATCGGCGAGCTGTGGCGCACGCTCGATGCGGGCGCCCGGCGCCGTGCGGCCGCCTGTCCGTATCTGCTCGTCGATGCCGGGTTTGCCGACCCGCACCGGTGGCATGCCGCCGCGGCTCATCACGTAGGCGATCGGGAGCTGTTCTCCTACATCGGATTCTTCACGGTCGGGCGTGCGCCCGGCGTCGCGCGCCTCGTGTTTACCTATGCGTGGTACCTAGCACGTACCCACAACGCCGATGCGCGCGTTATTCTCGGCATGCCGGCGCATTGCACGCACGCTATCAGCGCCTGCACCCTGCGCCAGATCCACGACCTCGCCGACCGCCATCCAGAGTGGCTCAAGCCCCGTTGGCCGGCGCGCGTGAAGGTTTGGCGCGCGCTGCTGCTCGCGGCGGCTTCCGGCGAGGGTGTGGCCCTTGAACGCGCGCGCCTGCATGGATTGCGGCTTCTGGCGGCCGACGCCAGAGCCGCGGTGATGCCCGCATCAGGGGAGATTATGTAAAAATTGCAGTGCAGCTGCAGCTTCAG
>VBNY01000077.1:0-15638 GCA_005877705.1 Gammaproteobacteria bacterium | reverse complement strand
GTGACCGCGATCAGGATCGCATCCGCCGATTGCGGCAGCTCGCGCAGGCGTGCGGCGACTTCATAGCCGTCCATGCCGGGTAGACCGATATCGAGGAACACAGCCTCGGGACGATAGCTGACGGCCACCTTGAGGGCGCCGTCGCCGTCGTAGGCGCACACGACTTCATGGCCCCACAGCTCGAGCAGCATCGTCATGCTCTCGGCCGCGTCCTTGTTGTCATCGACCACGAGCAGGCGTCGCCGCAGAGGCGGCTGTGCGCTGCGCGCTGACTCAGTTACCAAGCGCATGGAAACCTTCCTCGCAAGACTGAGGGAGGGTCACGACGAACTCGCTGCCGCGGCCGGCCCTCACTATATGCCTGCTGCTCCTCAAGTGCAGGCTTCTCAGGTGGTGTTTCTCGCCTTTCAGATCGCGACCTCGCGGCGGCCGAGGCAATCGCGCGCGCCGCGGAACATGCCCTCGGTGCTGAATTCCATGACGATGTGCCCTTGCCTGTCGACGCCGATGACTCCGCCGGATCCTCCGAGTCCACCCAGAATCACGTGCAGCATTTCTCGTGCCGCTTACTCCCCGTGGCCGGTTGCCGAGACGGCGCACACCCCGTTCTTCGCATAAGTCCCGGCCCCGATGATCGGGGAGTCCCCTACCCGACCCTGACGCTTGTTCGTCATCCCGCCTGTGGATGTGGCGGCGGCGAGGTTCCCCTCCTGATCGACGGCCACCGCGCCGACGGTGCCCTGCGAGGCGGGGAAGAGATCCGAGACCGGGTGGCCGCGCTGCTCGGACTCGAGCTGGCGCTGGCGCTCTGGCGTGCGGAAATATCCGTTGGGCACGAGCACGACGCCCTCCTCGAGCGCGAATTCCTCTGCCCCGGCGCCAACGAGCAGCACGTGGCGCGACTTCTCCATCACCCGCCGCGCGAGCTCGATGGGGTTCTTCACGTGCCGCACGGAAGCCACCGCCCCGGCACGTTGCTGTTTGCCGTCCATGATGGCGGCGTCGAGTTCCGCCGCGCCGTCCCGCGTGAGGGCGGCGCCGCGGCCGGCGTTGAAGAGCGGATCATCTTCCAGAACGCGCACTGCCGCCGAGACCGCGTCGAGGCTCGGGCCGCCGCGCTCCAGAACCGCGTAGCCGGCATCCAGAGCCGTCTCGAGGCCCGCGCGGTACTGCTTCTCGCGCGCGTCCGAGAGAGCGTGGCGGGGTATGGCACCGGCGCCCCCGTGGATGGCAATCGCGTACATGCTGTCCGGGTCCCCTTGCATCGAGTCGATTAGCGGTAAATGGCCACTTCCCTGCGGCCACGCGAGTCTCGTACGGCGCGGAACATGCCGCCACTGTTGAAATCCATCGCGATCTGTCCGTCGCGGTCGACGGCGATGACGCCGCCTTCGCCGCCGAGGCGCTGCAACTTGCCGTGGATCACTTCATGGACTGCCGCCGCGAGCGGCAGGTGTTTGTATTGCAGCAGCGCACAGATGTCATAGGCTACGACCGAGCGGATGAAAAACTCGCCCTGCCCCGTGCCGGACACGGCACATGACTCGTTGTTCGCGTAGGTGCCCGCGCCAATGAGCGGCGAATCGCCCACGCGCCCGTGTTGCTTGTTGGTCAGGCCGCCGGTGGAGGTGGCGGCCGCGAGGTTGCCGGCGCGGTCGATGGCCACTGCGCCGACCGTGCCGGGCCCGGGAGGCACAGCCGGTTTGCGCCGCTGCTGTTCTTCACGCACGGCTTGCTCCAGCTCGCGCACCCGCAGCTCCGTGCGGAAATGGCTGTTCGGCACCAGCACGACCCCCTGCTCCAGCGCGAATTCCTCCGCGCCATCACCAACGAGCAGCACGTGCGGCGACCTCTCCATGACGAGGCGGGCCAGCTCGATCGGGTTCTTCACATGCCGCACACCGGCCACCGCCCCGGCGCGCGGACCCTCGCCGTCCATGACCGCAGCGTCGAGCTCCGCTGCGCCCTGGTGGGTCAGAACAGCGCCGCGGCCGGCGTTGAACTGCGGGTCATCCTCCATAACACGGACGGCGGTGACCACTGCCTCGAGGCTGGAGCCGCCCCGCTCCAGCACCGCGTACCCCGCATCGAGCGCCGTGGCAAGGCCGGCGCGGTATGACGCCTCGCGCTCCGCCGTCATCTGCGCACGATCAATGACACCCGCGCCGCCGTGGATAGCAATCGCGACGGGCTTTACGTCTGCGGCGCGGGCGAGTGCGGCCCCCGCGGCCGCTACGACGCAGGCCGCCAGCGCCCTCCACAGCCAAGCGGTTGAGCTTTGCGGACCAGCCGTACTGGCACCGATCCAGAGCAGACTCAATTTCATAAACTCCGTGGCAGCAGCTATCATCGAGCCGCTTGTCATACGCTGTGCGTGAGTTCACCTGCTCCTGATTTGCGGGGACCGCAAGCGAGGGGATCTTAGAGTGAAACCCGCCATGCCGCAGCGGATCCGCAGCATTCTTGTCGCCAACCGCGGGGAGATCGCCATTCGCGTCATGCGGGCCGCGAGCGAGCTCGGGCTGCGCACGGTGGCGGTCTATTCGCAGGAGGACCGTTTCTCCCTGCACCGGACCAAGGCGGACGAAGCCTATCTCGTCGGCCGTGACAGGGGACCCGTCGAGGCCTATCTCGATATCGAGGATATCCTGCGGATCGCGCGCGAAGCCCAGGTCGATGCGATCCATCCGGGATACGGCTTCCTGGCCGAGAATCCCGAATTCGCCCAGCGCAGCGCGGCCGCCGGGATCGTGTTCGTCGGGCCGGCGCCGGACACGATGCGCACGCTCGGCAACAAGGTCGCGGCGCGCAATCTCGCCACCGCCGCGGGCGTAGCGGTGATGCCGGCAACGCCGCCGCTGCCTGCGAGCCTCGAGGAGTCCGTGAAGCTCGCCCACGGCGTCGGCTATCCGGTGATGCTCAAGGCAAGCTGGGGAGGCGGCGGCCGCGGCATGCGCATCGTCGACAGCGACGCGCAGCTCGCGGAGCTGCTGCCGCTCGCGAGGCGGGAGGCGAAGGCCGCCTTCGGCAACGACGAGGTGTATCTCGAAAAGCTCGTCACGCGCGCCCGGCACGTCGAGGTGCAGATTCTCGGCGACAGCCACGGCGAGCTCGTGCACCTGTTCGAGCGCGACTGCACGGTCCAGCGGCGCAACCAGAAAGTCGTCGAGCGCGCACCGGCCGTGTTTCTCAGCAACGAGCAGCGCGCCGAGTTGTGTGCGGCGGCGCTCGCGATCGGCCGGGCCGCGCACTATGTGAATGCGGGCACGGTCGAGTTTCTGCAGGATGCCGACACCGGCAAGTTCTATTTCATCGAGGTGAACCCCCGCATCCAGGTCGAGCACACTGTCACGGAGTGCGCGACGGGCATCGACCTCGTGAAGGCGCAGATCCGAATCGCCGACGGCGCGCGCCTCGGCACCCCCGAAAGCGGGGTACCCGCGCAGCCGGACATCCGCCTCAGCGCCCACGCGCTGCAGTGCCGGATCACGACCGACGACCCGGAAAACAACTTCATCCCGGACTACGGCAAGATCACCGCCTACCGCAGTCCCGCGGGCTTCGGCATCCGGCTGGACGCGGGCACGGCGTACACGGGCGCGATCATCACGCGCTCCTACGACTCTTTGCTGGTCAAGGTGACCGCATGGTCGCCGACTGCGGAGGAAACCATCGCGCGCATGCATCGCGCGCTGTTGGAGTTCCGCATCCGCGGCGTCGTCACGAACCTCCGCTTTCTCGACCAGGTGATTACCCATCCGCGCTTTGCACACGGCGAGTACACCACCAGGTTCATCGACGAAACGCCGGAGCTGCTGCGTTCGCCCCGCAAGGGCGACCGCGCTACCCGCATTCTCACCTACATCGGCGCGATCATTGTCAACGGCAACCCCGAGACGAAGAGCCGCGCCCGCCCGGCGCAGTTCCACGAGCCAAAGCTGCCGGGCGTGACGCCGCAGGCTGCCCCTGCCGGCACCAAGCAGAAGCTGGACGAGCTCGGGCCGGAGCGGTTCGCGAAGTGGATGCTGGCCGAGCAGCGCGTGCTGCTCACCGATACCACGATGCGGGATGCGCACCAGTCGCTGCTCGCCACACGCCTGCGCACCATCGACATGACGGCTATCGCGCCTTACTACGCGAGCCTCGTGCCGCAGCTTTTCTCGATGGAATGCTGGGGTGGCGCGACGTTCGATGTGGCCATGCGCTTCCTGAAGGAAGATCCGTGGCAGCGGCTTGCCCTGCTGCGCGAGCAGCTGCCGAACCTGCTGCTGCAGATGCTGCTGCGGTCCGCGAACGCCGTGGGCTATTCGAACTATCCTGACAACGTGGTGCGGTTCTTCATCGCCCGCGCTGCCGAGCGCGGCATCGACGTGTTCCGGATCTTCGACTCGCTCAACTGGGTCGAGAACATGCGCGTCTCGATCGATGCGGTTGTGGAAGCGGGCAAGCTCTGCGAGGCGGCGATCTGCTACACGGGCAACCTGAGCGATCCCCACGAAAAGAAGTACACGCTCGATTACTACTTGAGGCTCGCGCGCGAGCTCAAGGCGGCGGGCACGCATGTTCTGGGCATCAAGGACATGGCAGGCCTGTGCCGGCCGCGCTCGGCTTACACGCTGGTGAAGGCACTGAAGGAAGAAGTCGGCCTGCCCGTGCACTTCCACACCCACGACACGAGCGGCATCGCGGCGGCGAGCGTCCTGGCCGCGGTCGACGCCGGCGCCGACGCCGTCGACGGCGCGATCGATGCGATGAGCGGGTTGACCTCTCAGCCGAATCTCGGCTCGCTCGTCGAAGCGTTGCGCCATGGCCCGCGCGATCCGGGCATCGATCCGGCGAAGCTGCGCCTCCTGTCATCCTACTGGGAGCAGGTGCGGCGGCTGTACGCAGCCTTCGAGAGCGACATCCGCGCAGGCGCCTCCGAGGTGTACGTGCACGGCATGCCGGGCGGCCAGTACACGAATCTGCGCGAGCAGGCCCGCTCGCTCGGCATCGATGCGGCCCGTTGGCCCGAGGTCGCCCAGGCGTACGCCGACGTCAACTCGATGTTCGGCGACATCGTGAAAGTCACGCCGACCTCGAAAGTGGTCGGCGACCTGGCGCTGCTCATGGTGACGAGCGGTCTGAGCAGCGCAAAGGTGCTCGATCCGCACACCGACGTGGCGTTCCCGCAATCAGTGGTGCAGTTCTTTCGTGGCGATCTCGGGCAGCCGTACGGCGGTTTCCCGCAAGCGCTGCAGCGCAAGGTGCTCAAGGGCGCGAAGCCTGTCACGCGACGTCCTGGGGACGAGTTGCCGCCGGCGGATCTCGCGGGCGAGCGTGCCAGGATCCAACAGAAGCTGCCGCGGCCTGTGACCGACGACGACCTCGCCTCGTTTCTGATGTACCCGCGCGTGTGGATGGATTACATCGACGAGCGTCTGCAGTACGGCGATGTCGGTATTCTGCCGACGCCCGTGTTCTTTTACGGCATGGAGCCGGGCCAGGAGATCTGCGTCGCCCTCGAGCGTGGCAAGACGTTGATCGTGCGCCACCTCGCCACGAGCGAGCCACACGAGGATGGCACCCGCACCGTGTTCTTCGAGCTGAACGGGCAGCCGCGCTCAGTGCGCGTAGCGGATCGCAGCCAGGTGGCGCAACGCCCGCCGCCGCGCAAGATCGAGCCCGGCAATCCGAAGCACATGGGAGCTCCGATGCCGGGGACCATCGCGACTGTGACGGCGGCGGTCGGCCGCAAGGTCGCGCGCGGCGAGGTGCTCCTGACTCTCGAGGCGATGAAGATGGAGACCGCGGTGCGGGCGGAATCCGACGGCGAGGTCGCCGAGGTGCTCGCGCACCCCGGTCAGCAGGTGGATGCGAAAGACCTGCTGGTGGTGCTCAGCTAACAGCCGCTCGCCTCGCCACCAGCACGGCACTCAACAGCGCCAGCAGGACGATATCCAGGCGCCCGCCGCCGCCGGGGCCTGCTCCTGCGTCTCCACCGCCCGCGACGACTTGGCTGAACGAGCCTGCGGGCGGCGGCGCGATGTCGGTAAGGCACTGCGCGACCGCGGCCGTGGTGGCGATCTGCCGCAGGCTGCACTCGGAGAACTGGTTGCTGAAGTTGATACGCGGCGCCATCAGGAACGTCTGCGGAGTCGTCGCGCACGCGCCGGGCTGGCCGTCGTGCGGGGCGTTGAAGTTGTGTGCGAGCTCGTGTGCCGCGATGAGAGCCGACTCAGTCGTCGAGAGCGTGCCCTCGGACAGGCTGACTGCGGTATCGCCATTGCATACGGACCCGACGTAAGCGATTCCGACGATCGTGCCGTTCAGGCTCCGTCCCGTCATGAGGTGCGTCACGCCCGTATCAAGCGGCGCGGACCGCCCTCGATAACGGCTCACTTCGGCCAGCAGGTCGACCGGGACTGAGGTTGCCGTGAAAGGCTCCGGCGCGTGGCGGAACACTGTGAGCGGGGCCAAGGCGATCTTTACGCCGACTTGCGCCGAGAAGATGCCGTCGACAATGTCCATGCGCGCAATGATTGCGCCCTCCGGGTCGTCGCCAATCGCGTCCGTGAATTGGTGGTCGGCAACCACGCTCACCAGGAGCCGGCGCGTGGGCGCCTGCGCGGATTGCGTAATGAGCTCGCTAGTGAGGGCCTCATACGCCGAGCGCGCGCTGGCTTTGTCCGAGGTGGACGAGCCGCTCTCATCCGGGAGCGTCCCGCAAGAGGCAGCGCCGGGCGGCATGAGCGCGTCCGCGAACCGGTACATGACTGGCGTCGAGCCGGAGGGAGCGGCGAGCGGCTGTACGGCAACCCGTGCAACCTCGGCCGCGGGCTCGATTGCATACAGCTCGCCGCCATCCGAGAGCACGCCTCGCCAGGCGCCGCGGCTGCGCGTCAACCGAACCCATGAGCCGGGCTGGCCCTCGATGGTTCCGCGCAACGGTTGGATATCGTCTCGGTCGGCCGGCACGGCACGCACGATATCTTCGTTCGGTTCGAGAGCGAGCTCGAAGCGCCGGCCGTAAGCCTCAAAGCTCAGGTGTTGCTGTCCGCCGGAGCCGGCGCGAGCGGTGAGCTCGAGACGTTCGTGATAGAGAACCTGGAAAGACGGCGCCGCCGTCGCCGCCTCGGCGAGTGCCAGACAGACGAATGCCGCTAACGACGTGCTGCGCGTGCGATTTGACATAGCCTCTGAGTGCCGGCTTTCTGGCCGGTGCGGCATACTTATCTATATCCGCCGCTGCGGCCGTTGATGCCGTCACACGTGCCTTGGCCACGCTGTGCGGTCCTTCACGCGTGCGCGTGAATTCAGTCGTGCGCGGCCCGCGCGTTGCGTGCGCGGGACACCAGCACCACTTCGGCCGGACTATGCAGGCAGGCGCACCGCGTTCACACGCAATCCTTGAGCGCGATGCCCGGGTCCGCGAGCTTGTCGAGGTTCGGCCGTGCACGCGCGGCGATGAGTTTGCGCGCCGCCATCTGGTCCCTGGGACTATTGATACTGTCGAGCGCGATCAGCTCGCCGCCGCGCAGATAGCAGGCGCTGAAGCTGTGTGACGCGGGATTGCCGCGCGTGATGAGCGCGTCGTGCCCGTGGGATATCCCGACGATGATGAGCTTCAGGTCGTACTGATCCGACCAGAACCACGGCACCTTGTCGTGGACCGTTGCAGCTCCGAGCAGATTGAGTGCCGCGCTCGAGCCTTGCTCGAACGCGTTGTCTACCGACTCGAGGCGTAGGCGCCGCCCGTAATGCGGGCTGTGATGATTGGTGCAGTCCCCGGCGGTGTAAATCGACGGGTCCGAGGTGCGGCAGCGCTCATCCACGACGATCCCGTTCGAGCACTCGATGGCGGCAGCGACCGCCAGCTCCTCGACTGGCGCTACGCCCACCCCGATGATCACGACATCCGCCGGATGTTCGGCGCCGTCCTCCGTCAGCACCGCGCGGACCCTGCCGGATACGCTGTCCCCGGCGAGCGCGCGAACTCCCGAATTGCACAGGATGCGTACTCCGTGCCGTGCATGCTCCGCTGCATAGAAGGCCGACACCTCGGTACACGTGACGCGATTCATGACTCGATCGGCCATCTCGAGCACGGTCACATCCAGCCCAAGCTCGCGCGCGGTGGCGGCGGCCTCGAGGCCGATGTAGCCGCCTCCGACGATCACCAGGCGCCGCCCCCGCTGCAGGTCGGCCCGAATCCGCTCGACATCGGCGATCGTGCGCAGCATATGCACGCCGCCGAGGTGGGTGCCGGGGGCGGGGAGCTTGCGCGGGCGGCTGCCGGTCGCCAGCAGCAGCGCGTCATAGGCAAGCGTCGTTCCATCGTCGAGGCGGACACGCTGCTCCGGTCTCGAGATCTCCTCGACGCGGCGGCCGAGGTGCGTCTGCACCGAGTGCTCGGCATAAAATTGCGCCGGGCGGATCACCAGACGGTCACGCTCGAGCGCACCGGCCAGATACTTCTTGGATAACGGCGGGCGTTGGTACGGCAGCCACGGCTCGTCGCCGACCACGGCGAGCTTCCCCGTAAAGCCTTTGCGGCGTAGTGTATCGACCGCTTGGGCAGCGGCCTGACCGGCTCCGACGATCACGATTTGGTCAAACATCCGCTTGCAGCATAGCCTATGGGCAGCCGCCCTCGCTGCACCAGCGATGGGCAAGCGCCTCAATGCGTCGCGCCACGATGGTGCGGCGGGCGATCGGCGCCGGCGAATCATCGGTGGAACTATAGTGATTTACACGCGTTCGGCGCCGTGGCACGAAAGGTGCAAAATGGTTCCCGCCGCGGTAGCAAGCATGCTGCCGATAAATAATGCCTCGAAACCCGATGGAGAGCTCGCACATGAAACTCGTCACAGCGATCATCAAACCGTTCAAGCTCGATGACGTGCGTGCCGCACTGTCCGACATCGGCGTCTCGGGCATGACGGTCACCGAAGTGAAGGGCTTCGGGCGCCAGCGAGGCCACACGGAGTTGTATCGCGGCGCCGAGTACGTGGTCGACTTCGTTCCCAAGACGCGCATCGAGGTCGCCGTGCGCGGCGAGCTGGTCGATCAGGTGGTCGATGCCGTTCTGAAGTCCGCCAAGACGGGCAAGGTCGGCGACGGCAAGATCTTCATCACCGACATCGATCGCGTGATTCGTATCCGCACCGGCGAGACGGACGACGCTGCTCTTTAATTGGCTGAAATTGCCTTCGGCAATTTCAGCGAGCGCGCCTAGAGCGTTATCCGGCACGCGAGTAAAAGGCGTGGCTTTTACTCGCGAATAGCATGCCGGTTCCGGCGCGGCAATTTCAGCGAGCGCGCCTAGAGCGTTTGCATCCCCGCGGGCAAAAGGCGTGGCTCCCTGTGCCGCCAACTGGCTCGTGCGCACCGCGGAACCATACAGCATCAGTCTTGCTTTTTGGCCTAGGGCGACTGCCCGCGAACAGCATGCCGGTTCCGGCGCGGCAAGCCCAATGGCTCCCTCGTGCTTTCCATGGGCGAGGGGCGCTATCCTTCGAGCATGCCCAAGGCCATTCGCTTCCACGAGCACGGCGGTCCAGAAGTCCTGCGCTTCGAAGACTTCGATCCGGGCAAGCCCGCTCCCGATGAGGCCCAGGTGCGCCACACGGCCATCGGGCTGAACTACATCGATGTTTACGATCGCACGGGGCTGTACCCCGGCGAGCTACCGAGCGGCCTGGGACGTGAAGCCGCCGGGGTCATCGTCGCTCTCGGGCGCAAGGTTCGCGGATTCCGGGTCGGCGATCGCGTCGCCTACCTGGCGCCGAAGCCGGGCGCCTACAGCGAGGTGCGCAACATCGCGGCCGAGCGACTCGTAAAAGTCCCGAAGGGCATCTCCGACGAGCAGGCCGCCGCGCTGATGCTGAAGGGGCTCACGGCGTACTACCTCTTGAGGCGCACCTACCGGGTCGCGCGTGGCGACACGCTTCTCGTGCACGCGGCCGCGGGCGGCGTAGGCGTGATCCTGTGTCAGTGGGCGAAAGCGCTCGGCGCCCAGGTCATCGGTGTAGTCGGCAGCGACCCCAAGGCGGATCTTGCCCGCAAGCACGGCTGCAAGCACGTGTTGATCTCCGGCCGCGACGAGGTGCCGGCGGGCGTCAAGCAGATCACCAAGGGGGAGGGCGTCGCGGTCGTCTACGACTCCGTCGGCAAGGACACCTTCATGGAGTCGCTCGACTGCCTGCGCCCACTCGGCATGATGGTGACCTACGGCAACGCCTCCGGCCCGCCGCCCGCCGTCAGCCCGCTCGAGCTCAGCAAGCGCGGCTCGCTGTTTCTGACGCGCCCCACGCTTTTCAGCTACATCGCCAAGCGCTCGGACCTCGAGGCCGGGGCGCGCGAGCTGTTCGCCGTCGTCAAGAGCAAGGCCGTGCGTGTGCGCATCGGCCAGACGTATCCACTCGCCGAGGCCGCCGAAGCGCATCGCGACCTGGAAGCGCGCCGGACCACGGGCTCGACAGTCCTGGTGCCGTGATTACGCCCGCTTATCCTGGGCGGCGCCCCCCGTGAGGCTGGCGATGACGATCGCCAGTTCCTCCGGCTCCACGGGCTTCGCGACATGATTCTGGTATCCCGCCTGCAGCGCCTTCAGCCGGTCCTGCGCCGAGGCATGCGCCGTCACCGCGATCGCGGGCGTCTGTCCCCCGAAATCCGGATCGAGCGCCCGCACCTGCTCGATGAGCGCATAGCCGTCCATCCCGGGCATCCCGAGATCGGCGATGAGCACATCCGGCCGTTGCGCGAACAGCACGGTGAGCGCCGCCTGCCCGCTCTCGGCCAGGCTCACCCGGGCGCCGTATCCCTCCAGCATTCCGGTCATCAGCTCCCGGGAACTGGGGTCGTCGTCCACAACGAGCACCCGCACGTTTGACAGCATCGCGGATGTCAGGACGCCGCTCGCAGGGGTGTCCGCGGGCCGAGGCTGCCCGACCGCATCGCGCGCCGGCAGCCGTACGACAAAATGCGCTCCCTTACCCTCCCCGTCGCTGTGGGCCTCCACCGTGCCGGCGTGCAGCTCCACCAGGTGCCGCACGATCGCGAGCCCGAGCCCCAGCCCTCCGTGGCGCCTGCTTATGGAGCCGTCCTCCTGCCGGAAGCGGTCAAATACATGCGGCAGGAACTCGGGCTTGATGCCCTGACCGTTGTCGCTGACGCTGATCTCGATCTCACCGTTGCGGCGGGCGAGGCAGACCTCGACCTGTCCATCGGTCGGCGTGAACTTGATCGCGTTCGACAGCAGGTTGCACACGATCTGCTGCAGGCGTGCGAAATCACCGCGCACGGTCCCCGCGCCGGTGTCGAGCAGCGGCACGATCTTGAGACCCTTCGCCTGCGCGGCCGGATGCATTGTCTCGAGCGCCGCCTCGACGGCGCGTCGCGGCTCGACCGTGGCGAGCTCCAGTGTCACCTTGCCGGTAACGATTCGCGACACGTCGAGCAGGTCTTCGATGAGGCGCTTCTGGGCGCGGGCATTGCGCTCGATGGTCTCGAGCGCGCGCGCCTGAGTGGCCTCATCCAGGCGGCGCGTGCGCAACAGCGTGATCCAACCGAAGATCGCATTGAGCGGCGTGCGCAGCTCGTGCGACATCGTCGCGAGGAACTCGTCCTTGAGCCGGCTCAGCTCCTCGGCTTCCACGCGCAGCACCGTCTCGCGCGCCAGCAACGCCTCGCGCTCGTTCTCCACCCGCAGGCGCTCGGCGATCTCGGCCTGCAGACGCTCGTTGCTCCTTTGCAGCTCGGCGGTGCGCTCCATGACGCGCGATTCGAGCTCCTGGTTGGAGCGTGCCAGGGCGGCGCGCGTCTCATACAGGTCGACGAACACGCGCACCTTGGTGCGCAGCACCGGGGCGAGCACCGGCGAGAGGATGTAATCGACCGCGCCGAGCTCATAGCCGCGCGCGGTCTGCATCTCATCCGCGTAGGCGGTGATGAAGATGATGGGCGTGTGGCGCGCGTTCTTGTGCCGCCGCATGAGGTTGGCGGTCTCGAGCCCGTCGATGTCCGGCATGTTGACATCGAGCAGGATGACCGCAAACTCGCCCTCGAGCACGCACTTGAGCGCTTCCGTCCCGGAGTGCGCCATGACGATCTCGGCGTCGAGATCCTCGAGCAGCGTGCGGTATACGAGCAGCTTCTCCGGAAGGTCGTCGACTATCAGGATGCGGGCGTGGGCCTGCGGCACGTTGCAGCCTCTCTAACCCTTCAACCAGGCGCGCAGCGCGGCCAGCAGGTCCTGGGTGTTCACCGGCTTGGAGAGGTAATCCCAGGCACCGGCTGCGATACATTTCTCGCGGTCCCCCTTCATGGCCTTGGCCGTCACGGCAACGATGGGCAGCTCCGGCCCCTTGGGTGTCTTGCGGATCTCGCGGATCGTCGCGATACCGTCCATGTCCGGCATCATGATGTCCATCAGCACGATATCGATCGCCGGATCGTGCATGACATGTTGGATCGCCTCGGCGCCGTTGTCCGCGCTGAGCACGACCATCCCCTGCTCATCGAGCACGGTCGCAAGGGCGAAGATGTTGCGCATGTCGTCGTCCACGATGAGCACCTTGCGGCCCGCGAGCGCCTTCTGCGACTCGTGCAGCAGCTCGAGCCGGCGGCGCGCCTCCTCGGGCAAAGCATCGAGCTTGCGGTGCAGCAGCAGGGCGGTCTGCTCGAGGAGCCGTTCGCGCGATTGCGCCTCGCGTATGGTGAGGCGGTCCTTGAATCCCAGCCGCAGCTCCTCGTAGCCGGTTGCCGCGCGGTCCGCACCGTAGAAGACGACGCCGGGAGGGGCGACTCGCGCGCGGGAGTCCGCCAACAACAGCTCGCGGATCTGCGGATCCAGCGTGCGCACACCCGGGCCGACCACCACGCAATCGATCGGCTGCTCCTTGAGAGCCCGGCAGGCGCGTGCGGCATTCGCCACCGGGAAGATGCGCACGTCATTGCCCGCCAGCAACTCCGAGAGTTGGTTGCGTTCGCGCGCCTCCGGCACGAGGATCAGCAGATTGCGCGCCGCTCGGGCAACGAACTGCTGCAGCTCCTCGAGCGCCTGGTCAAGGACGTCCTTCGACTGGATCGGCTTGGGGATGAAGCCGACGGCGCCCTGCTCCAGAGCCTGACCGCGCGCCTCGTCGGTGGAGATCACGCACACCGGGATGTGGCGCGTCTCCAGGTGACTCTTCAGGCGGTTGAGGACGCGCCAGCCGTTCATGTCGGGCAGGAAGAGGTCGAGCGTGAGCGCATCCGGTCTGAAATCGCGCGTCAGCGTGAGCGCGCCACCGCCGAGTGTCGTGACCAGACCCTTGAATCCGCGCTCGCGGGCCGATTCCAGCAGCAGCCGCGCGAACGCCAGGTCGTTCTCGACGATCAGCACGATGCGGTCGCCCGGCTGGATCGACTCGCGGTCATCCTGCGCCTCGTTCGGCACGAGCGCCTCCTCCTCCACCAGCTCCTCGTTGACCGCTTCCCCGACTGCGAGCGGCGTGACGGTCTCGAGGACGATCTCGTTCACCTCGGCGGGCGGCTGTCTGTGCACCGCAATTTCCGCCGCGGTGCGCTGGCGTGTTGAGCGTGATCCGATATACGTCCGCGGCAGGTACAGCGTGAAGATGCTGCCCTTGCCGGGCGCGCTCACCAGGCGGATCTCGCCGCCGAGCAGCTTCGACAGCTCGCGGCTGATCGCAAGTCCCAGGCCCGTGCCGCCGTACTTGCGGCTGGTGCTGCCGTCGGCCTGCTGGAAGGCTTCGAAGACGATCTGCTGCTTGTCCGCCGAGATGCCGATGCCGGTATCGGCGACCGAGAAAGCGAGCACCTCATCCGCCCGGGCGAGCTCCTCGGACTGCGGGTCCCAGCCTTGGTCCGCCAGGTCGATGCTGAGCGTCACCTGGCCGCGATGCGTGAACTTGAAGGCATTCGACAGCAGGTTCTTCAGGATCTGCTGCAGGCGCTTGGCATCGGTCACGAGGCGGTCCGGCAGCCGCTCGCCGAGGCGCACCGCGAACTCCACGTTCTTCGCTTCCGCGACGTGCCCGAAGGTGCGTTTCACGTAGCGCTGCAGCTCATCGAGCCGCAACTCGCTCACATCGACGACCACCGTGCCGGACTCGATCTTCGACAGGTCGAGAATGTCGTTGATGAGCATCAGCAGATCGTTGCCCGCCGAATGGATGGTGCGCGCGAACTCCACCTGGCGCGCGCTCAGATTGCCGTCCAGGTTGCGCGACAGCTGGTCGGAGAGGATCAGCAGGCTGTTGAGCGGCGTGCGCAGCTCGTGCGACATGTTGGCGAGGAACTCGGATTTGTACTTCGAGGTGAGCGACAGCTGCTTGGCCTTGTCCTCGAGCGCCTGGCGCGCCTGCTCCACCTCGGTGTTCTTGCGCTCGACCTCCTGGTTCTGGTGCGCCAGCAGGCGCGCCTTCTCCTGCAGCTCCTGGTTCGTCTGCTGCAGCTCCTGCGCGAGCGACTGCGACTGCTGCAGCAGGTTCTCGGTGCGCATGTTGGCTTCGATCGTGTTGATCACGATGCCGATGCTCTCGGTGAGCTGATCGAGGAACGCCTGGTGCGCGGAGCTGAAGCGCTCGAAGGAGGCGAGCTCCAGGACGCCGCGCACGTGGCCTTCGAACACCACCGGCACCACGAGGATGCTCTGGGGCGCCCCGTCTGCGAGGCCCGAGGAGATGCGGATCGCCTCCGCCGGCACGCCGTGCAGCAGGATCTTCTCCTTGTCCACCGCGCACTGGCCGACCAGTCCCTGGCCCAGCGCCAGCTCCTTGCCGTGCGCGCCCTGGCCGCCGGATGCGTAGCTCGCCAGCAGCCTGAGCTTCGGCGCCATGCGCGAGCCGTCCAGCACGTAGAACTCCGCTTGTTGGGCGCCGACCACGGGGGCGAGCTCGGACAGGATCATCTGGCTCACCGCGACCAGATCCCTCTGGCCCTGGAGCATGCGGCTGAACTTCGCGAGGTTGGTCTTCAGCCAGTCCTGCTCGGTGTTCTTCTGGGTCGTATCCTTCAGGTTGCGGATCATCTCGTTGATGGTGTCCTTGAGGGCGGCCAGCTCGCCTTCCGCCTGCACCGTGATCGAGCGTGTCAGGTCGCCCTTGGTCACCGCCATGGCTACTTCGGCGATCGCGCGCACCTGCGATGTCAGATTGGCCGCGAGCTGGTTGACGTTCTCGGTGAGCGCCTTCCAGGTGCCCGCCGCGCCCGGCACTTTCGCCTGGCCGCCGAGCTTGCCTTCGACGCCCACTTCGCGCGCCACGCCCGTGACCTGGTCCGCGAACGTCGCGAGCGTCTCGGTCATGCTGTTGATCGTTTCCGCGAGCGCGGCGAACTCCCCCTTGGCGTCCACTTTGAGCTTGAGCCGCAGGTCGCCGTCGGCGACGGCGGTCACGACCTTGGCGATGCCGCGCACCTGACTCGTGAGGTTGCTGGCCATCAAGTTGACGTGGTCGGTCAGGTCCTTCCAGGTGCCCGACACGCCTTTCACCTGCGCCTGCCCGCCGAGGTTGCCTTCGGTGCCGACCTCGCGCGCCACGCGAGTCACTTCGGCGGCGAACGAGCGCAGCTGATCCACCATCGTGTTGATGGTGTCCTTCAGTCCCTCGATCTCGCCCTGCACGTCGACAGTGATCTTCTTGGACAGATCG